>CAMAUB010000043.1 GCA_945861315.1 Chlamydia trachomatis | reverse complement strand
AAAGCCTCGGGCTTGAACGATCGTAAACAACCCCATATTTCTAATATTGGGTCGTTTACGATCGTTCAATCGCGAGAGCTTTCACGCTGGCCGAAATTCTCATTTTGAGCTTGGATGAGTATATCAGTCTACAGCTGTCGTCATCGCTCTAATCTTTGGCGCGTTTTTGGTGGCACTCTTTGCTATGGCTATGGTGGCACGCTCTGGCGGCGGAATGAGCCTAAGAGGAGCTAATATCTTTGTAGGCATCAGCAGCGTTGCTCTTGGAATATGGATTGTCGGCAACCTCTCAAATCGCGTAGCCAGATGTAAGCACTAGCACCAGCACCAAAAATGCTATAGTCGATTAAATTTAGATTGATATTTTATGGTTGCGCCAAAGCCCCGGGGTTTAATGATAACAAGTCGGTTAATATTAGAAATATTGATCAACTTGGGATCATTAAACCCCGGGTGCTTTCGCGTAACCAGAGGGTATCAATCTAAATTTAATCGACTATAATCCGGCTGACACAAAGCATGATCATAAGCCGATGAAAGACATCTCATCGGCTTTTCTCTTTTTTTGCTAATTTGCTAAATTAACGCTACAGGTGTTTGTGATCTCTCTAATTGTTTTAGCAGTCCATCTGGTCCTGGAAGAAGGCGTGCATCAACATATGTAAAACTTTTTTTAGGAAGCTTAGTAAGTTGCCTTGCTAATCGCTTACTGCGCTCAGCCAAATTGACTTGGACAGCTTGGGGTTGATACGCATGTAATTTTTCAAGCTGTGCCAAGTTTCCCGCACCAATGGTATCCGCATAAAGAAAAAAGAGTTCAGCAGGTGGGAAAGTTCTTTGGTCAGCTGTCGTAGCAATAGCTTGATCTGCTTTTACGGCATCTTCATGTGAAGATAAGATCGTGATAGAGGTGTGAGCTCTTAGTGCTGCCTCTTCAAGTACACTCACCTGACTTAAATTGAAGTAGAGGCTAAATGTTGAGATCATCGTCGAAAATGAGGAAGAAGAGTATGGGTCCATTGTTTCTAGAAAAGGAGGAGATCCCATCTCATGACGACTCGCATCAAATTCTAAGAAAAGAGTACTACTTTTTCGGAAATGTTCCCATACTTGCTTGGGGATTAACTCAGCTGTTTGGCAAAGATTCGCAACATCAGCGACATCTTCAAAAGAGACAACTCGTGGAGAGCCAGCTGCAAAAAGTGTACGCCTTTGTCCAAGATCGAATAGGAAACCATTCATTGGAATTGTTCTTTTGGCAATTAGAGTAAAAGTATGTGCATCAAGTGGTACTTGTTCTGCTGTTTGAGAAGAAAGCTCTAGGCGGTGGCCATATTCTGTTATCGGTCCTAGCGCAAGGTGAGTTGCAGCGGCAAGAGCATTGGATACCATCTTATAAAGAGTAAATGGTTGTGCAGGCACTAAAGTTGACATTCGTTTAACTATCATTATATTCTCCATTTAATTGAACCAGTGAAAGGGCAACCAAAGAGGCGGTATCAGTTCTCAAAATATTAGGTCCAAGTCTTACCCCTATTGCCCCAAGTTCACATAGTTTTATTTTTTCTTGATCAGACCAACCTGCTTCAGGGCCGATAAAAAAGCAAATATTTTGATCGTTTGGGGCAAAAGGGTAAGATTTTTTTTCTAAGTCCCCAAAAAAAGCTTGGTGAGGAAGAAGTAGCCACTCTTTAAGTGGAGGCTTCTCTTCGATGATAGGAAGGTAGAGCCTGCCCGACTGCTTAAGCGCTGAGATTGAAATAGAATGCAGCCGTTCTAAGCGTTGGGCCCCTACACATTTTTTTTCGCTACGCTCACCAGCAAAGAGCCAAAGGTGTGTCATCGATAACTCTGTTCCCTTTTCAACAATTGTATCAAGTCGATTCAATCGAGGGATTGCTTGGCATAAGATAACCTCTCTTTTAGGCGGGCGTTCATACACATCTGTAACTTTTACTATTCCTTTTCTCTCAAGAAGCGCTTTGGCTAGTTGTCCGAGACCATTGACAAGTTCAAGTTCATTTCCTTCGTGTATGCGCATCACACGCACATGCGATTTCTCAGACGGGGGAAGTTCATAAATTTCTCCCACGATAAAGCGAGAATCTAAAAAGAAACGGTATGCAGGCATTCGGGTTTCACCAAAGTTTGTTTCATAGTTTTAAGAGTAAGGGGGATTGCTCTGACGGCTCCAAGCTTGCGAAAATGGCGTCTTACCTTGGGTAATCCAACAAAGTCAAGAACGAGTTGATAGCGCCAGTCACGGATCGTAAGATCATCTTCAGGTGTCATAAATGTTAGAAAACTATGTGGATAGATCTCTTTGAGGTGTGCTCGAAGTTCAGCAGGCTCGTCATTGGGCACAATTATCAAGATGAATCCATATCTGTAGATCCTCTTGACATGGTCAATGCCTTGTTGTTTCCATCGATCGTGAATCCACATCCATTGATCAGGAGAGCCTTTAATGCTCTGTTCTAGGTGGGTATAAGCACGATCCATAAGGTCAATAACACACTCTTTCATGGGCAGATTGTAGTTGGGCCAAATAGGGGAGGAGCCGCGCACTTCATAGTACCCGCTCATGCGGTGAGAAGTTCCTACAATAATAGGAGAATGAGTCTTATAGGCTAAAAGTGCGGGAGCTGTTGTGCTCCAAGCACGCGTCCCAAACAAGGGGAAGGAGTAGTCACTTTCAGGAAAGGCTTGATCGGCAACAATTCCAATATATTTTCCAGCACGTAGAGCTTTAAGCCCCTCCTTGATTGCTTGGCGAGGCATCACAACTCTTCCGCCGTTCATCTGCCGAACTGACATAATCCACTTGTAAATTCTCGGGTTTTTGATGGGGCGACCGACGGCAATGCCATCAGGGGAGAGCATATTAAGGCAAAGGAAGGGAATTTCCCAATTTGCTTGATGTCCAGACATAAAGACAATCCCTTGTCCCTTTTCTTGAAGAGAGATGACTTTTTCGGGATCAATCATTTTGATCATATGCTTAAGATCTTTTTTCTTTAAACGAAAAAATTCAAGACAGGTGATCATCAAGTTTTGAAAAGATTGTCGAGCAATCTTTTTCCGCTCGGTCTCACTTTTTTGGCTGCCATAAGCAATTGCAAGATTGCTCATCGCTTTTTTTCGAAAGGGAGTGTAAACATAATAGACCATACTTCCTGTGATACGACCAATTGCATGGATTGCCGAGTAGGGAAGGCATGAGATAGTCCATCCAAAAAATCTAACAAAAAAATAGGCTAACATATACCCAAACAACTTGAAAAATTGGAATTTCAACTGCGTCAAAGCCCCGGGCTTGAACGATCGTAAACGACCCCATATTTCTAATATTGGGTCGTTTACGATCGTTCAATCGCGGGAGCTTTCACGTCAGTCCAAATCCAATTTTTCAAGTTGTTTGGGTATAATGTTGTATCGACAATTTTACTCAATTGGAAAGAAAAATCCAATGCTTTTACTGAGTTTCGAATTAAGAGGGGGTTAATTGAAGTTGTTAAAGCTGTTTGGAGTGCACTCTCCATGGCCTCTTTTGAAAAAAGATCGTCGATGATGTATCCAGTTTCTTGTTTAAGAATTTCATGGCCACCATTGAATTTTGAAGAGACAACATAAACGCCCATTGCAAGCGCTTCTGTCGTCACATTGGCAAATGGATCATAAAGAGAGGGAATCACAAGGGCATCGGCCACTTGATAGAAAGGGATAAGGTCAGCTTGAGGTCCATAAAATGTCACATTTTTAGGAGCTAGTTTTTGAAAGTAGGAAAGATTTTTTTCCCTCCCAACCACAAGAAGGCGACACCCACTTGGAAGAGCCTTTAGAAGGTAGGTTAGCCCTTTTCTTTGATATCCATTTCCTACAAACAAAAATGTAGGGCAATCGGATTTTTTCTTTTCTTGAAAAGGTTTTTCAAATTCATCCCATTCAACGCCGTTGTGGACAACTATGATTTTTTCAGGTTTGACTCTGTAGTAAGATAGAATCTCTTCTTTGACCATATAGGAGTTTGTGAAAAGACGGAGAAGATTTGGATCTTCAAAGGCAGCTTTTTCTTGGCTAAGAAGAAAGCGGTGAAGAGGATTTAGGTAGAATTTGGCAGCTCCTTCAAACAGCTTTCTTCGTTCTAAATAGGCCGCATGAACACCGCAGCCGGCACGGTAGTGAGTTTGGCTACGATTACGCTCCATACCAAAGACGATATCGTGTGGATTTTTTTTGAGGTAGAAGCGGCATGCTGCATCAAACTTGAGGTGGTGGTAGAGGGAAAATTTAGAGGTTGAAGAGACATTGATCCTAGAAACGGCGATTGGAGACGGCAAATTGATACAATCTTTTGATCCATAATCGCATAGAGCAGGGGACCCCTTCACCATTTGGGAATGTGTGTCCCCTGCCCTATGCGATTCTGCATCAAAATCTTGCACCACTTTGCCATCTCGAATCGCCGTTTCTAGGTTGATTCCATGCTCACTTCCTGTAGTTAGTAAAGAAACTTCACATCCTCTTTGTTGGAAAGCTGTAGCTAAGGTCTTTGTTGCTTTTTCAAGACCACCACGATTTTCAATGCGACTTTTTAGAAGTGCAACTTTCACGCTTTTTCTAGCTCAATTGTGCTTGCTCCAAGATGAGCTTTCAACTGAAGGGATTTTCCATCTTCTGTATAAAGCTCAAGATTGCGTAAGTAGTCACGGAAGCGGTAGCGAATAGCTCTTTCACTTGATTGAGAGAAAGAGGTATTTTCTCTGTGAATTGATTCAATTTCCTTAAGAGATGCTGCTACAAACTCATCTTCAAGTGCTTTTTCATCAATAAATTCTACTGCCCAATTAAGATCTTCTTGAACAGAATTTGGAACGGCGATGATTGTGAGAAGCAGGTTATCTCGCACAATCTCGAGAAAAAGTCGGCTCACATCACGGACGTAAAGCGGAATCATCAACAATTTAAGCCCATTTTTCTTCTGAACAAAGTCATTTAGTGCAAGCGAGTAGGTACTTGGATTGATTGTTTTGCTATATTTGACTGGGAAGAAAATAGTGATTGGCAGATCAACACCTAGCTCCAAAAGATCTTGTTTAAGGAAGTCTATTCGAAGTAGTTTCGCTCGTGGATCATTGAAGGGTTCTGTAATATTTCCTTTGAAGGGGAGTGTTGCCATCTTCCACGCATCAGGAATAAAAAAGCTGATCTCATCAGTTTTTGCAAGAGATTGCAGTGAATCAAGCTCTCCTTTTGAGATGCGGTTAAGGTTAAAAGTTACCTCAAGGCCGTGCTCTTTAAGGGTATGCACCTGCTCTTGCGGTCCACTGACTTTTTGAGTGAGGTATTTTGGCCAAATATCGAGAAATTGATACCCTTTAGGAGGATCTCCAATCGGTTTATTGATTGTAAGTGGAATCTCCTCAGTTACAAGTTTGCTCATTTTGATATAAAGATCATTGGCAGTGACAACTGCGATGTCTTTCTTCCAATCCTTGTCAGCCGTGTTGCTTATCAGATCTTTTTTATCGATCGTAGCAATCCAACTCTCTTTTTTTCCCTCTCCATTGATCACAACCTCAAGATCTGCTGGGCGTAAATCATTAACAGTTGATTTAATTCCAGAGATTGAAACGGAGATTCGATATTTTAAAATTCCATTTGGCAGAAGACCAATCACAGTTTTATCAGTAGGGAGATTGATAATGCGCACTGGAATATTCGGAATCGTACGGGTGATCGTAATTGTCTCATTGACTAAAAACCAGATCACAACAGCTGACATTAATGCGATTAGCTTCCGAGGCCAATTCTTCACAAATATGCGATAAAAAGATTCCTTCACCTAGTCAATCATCCATAGTTTAAATTTCTTTGGCACCTCAGGTGGTGTGAAAATACTTCGAATAATCCCACGAAAACGGTCAATTTTAATCCCTCTTGTCAAAATTCCATCACGTGCAATTGATACCTTTCCTGTCTCTTCAGAGACCACAATTGTTAGCGCATCAGTCTTTTGGCTCACGCCAAGCGCGGCTCTATGTCTTGTTCCCATTGTTTTGCTCAATTGAGCTGTCTCTTGTGCTAGGGGCAAAATTGTGCCAGCAGACAAGATAGTCGTCTCTCGGATCACAACAGCTCCATCATGCAGAGGAGTTGTTGTCATAAAGATCGATTCCAAAAGTTCGGGAGAAAAATCAGCATTTAGTTTGACGGCTGAACTGGTATACTCAAGCACGCTATCTTGGTTTTCCAAGACAATTAAGGCCCCAATCTCTTTTTCGGAAAATAGATAAACTGTTGAAGCTAAATGGTCTAAGAATTGGTCAAATTCGTAAATCTCCCGAATTTTTCTCCCCTTAAAGCGAACGCGTGAGAGTGCTAGACGTATTTCAGGCTGAAAAATGACAAAAACAGCAATCACAGCGACATTCACAATGTTGAGCATGATTTTGCCCAAGACTGGAAAATTGAACCATGTGGCCAAGAAAAAGAGGAAGAGGAACGCTAAAAAGCCAAAGACAACATCAATTGCCCGCGTTCCCCAGAAAATTTTCAATAAATAATTAATCATCACTGTGATGATCACAATCTCTAAAATGGGGATGAAGATGTGTAGAAATGTCACATGTACTCCAAGATCGTGAGAATTTCACGGTGCTCTTTAACGTCATGGACTCTTAGATAGTCAACGCCCCTTAGCAGGCTAATAGTACCTAGTGCTAGCGTTGTTGGCAACACCTGGCTAGCATCCAGACCCAAGATTTTTTGCATAAAAGACTTCCTTGAAAGTCCAAGATAAAGAGGGAATCCAAGAGCAGAAAATTCTTCTAATCCATTGATAATCTGAAAATTATGATTAATAGACTTTCCAAATCCGATGCCTGGATCAAAAATAATCTGTTTTGGGTCAATACCTTCGCTTACCATCAAATCAACTTGGCGTAAAAACCATTCTTTGATTTCACCTACAACACTATTTTGATAGGTGGGATTTTGCTGCATCGTTGCAGGAGTGCCCTGCATATGCATGATACAGACTGGAAGTTTACTGCTTTTGACAATGGATCGCATTTTGGGATTTGAGCATCCTGTGATATCATTGATCATCGTGGCCCCTGCTGCAATAGCAGCCTCAACAACCTCGGGTTTAAAGGAGTCAATAGAAATAAACGCCCCATTAAGTGCCTCAATGACAGGAGTGACTCTTCTTATCTCTTCTTCAAGAGAAACGCGCTTTGAACCAGGTCTTGTTGACTCACCCCCAATATCAATGATATCAGCTCCCTCTTCCAAAAGTTTTTTTCCATGAGCAACAGCATGCTCAAACTCATTGTGAAATCCACCATCGTAAAATGAGTCTGGAGTGCAATTTACAATTCCGACTAGTTTTTTTTTGGAAGGTTTGCGATAGTCAAAATTTGAATCGGTATTAAACGGAGATTGTCCTTTATGGATGTCGTGCTTCTTTCCAGGATCCAATTCGCATTTCACATTGCGTTCCACTATATTTTCCCTCCAATGACCATTGGTCTTAGCTTGGTGATGATCTTTGTAGAATCAACATACCTGATTACTAAGAATCCGATCTATGAGAAAATGGCAAAATTTTGGGTTCATATTTTTGCAATTATTTTTGCAGTAGGCGTTGCAACAGGACTTGTTCAAGTTTTTGCTTTTGGAACTAATTGGGGGAATTTCTCTCATTTTGTGGGGGATGTTTTTGGAAGTATCTTGGGGGCAGAGGCAGTTTTTGCTTTTTTCCTTGAGTCGGGCTTTATTGGACTTTTGCTTTTTGGATGGAATCGCATTGGTCCTAAAATGCACCTTTTTGCGACAGTTATGGTATCAATTGCATCTCATTTTTCAGCCATTTGGATTGTGGCGGCAAACTCTTGGATGCAGACGCCTGCAGGCTACCAGATTTTAGGGGAGGGACCTGCGCGTCATGCAGTGATCACTTCGTGGTGGGCTGTCATCAATAACCCCTCCGCTGTAAATCGCCTTTTTCATGTCATTTTTGGTGCATGGCTTGCAGGAGCTTTTCTAGTTATGTCAGTTGCAGCCTACTACCTGATACGAAGACGGCATTTAGAATTTGCGCGCAAAACTTTTATGATTTCGCTTATTTACTGTTCAATTGTTGTCATTGCTCAAGGAATTTCTGGAGACTCAACAGGACGTGACGTAGCTCACCTTCAGCCCATTAAACTTGCAGCAATGGAAGGGGTGTTTGAAACTCAGGCGAATACTCCACTCTATGCTGCCGGATTTGTAAGTGAAAAAAATCGGGAGACAAAAGGAATTTCTATTCCCGGGATGCTCTCTTTTCTTATCTATAGACAATTTGGGAAGGCAGTTCCAGGTTTAGATCAATTTCCTCAAGAGCTTTGGCCACCTGTAGGAGTTGTCTTTCAAACCTACCATTGGATGCTATTTATGTGGGGATTTATGTTTTTAGCATGTGTTCTTGGTTGGATTGCCTTTTGGCGCAGTCGAACATTTGAAAAAATGAGGTGGGCTCAATGGTTTTGTGTGTTCTCGGTTCTTTTCCCTCAGATTGCCAATCAAATGGGCTGGTACACAGCAGAGATTGGAAGGCAGCCATGGGTAGTCTATGGACTGATGCGTACAAAAGAGGGTGTCTCGCAAAATGTAGTAGCTGGACAGGTGGTCTTTTCGCTCATACTCTTTGTATTGATTTATGCTCTTGTATTTTCCATGTTTATTTTTCTTATAGACAAAGCAATTAAGAAAGGACCACATGATGAGACTGCTATTCATGAATATCGAGATCCATATAAAATAAAAAATAGACATCTTACGTAACTTATCGTGAGTCGGGAAATGCGCAAAAAGATCCATTTACGATCGTCGATCCGCGGGAGCTTTCGCGCTAGCCGAATCGTAATCTTTATTAGATCTCTTTCGAAATTCGCTTTGTTTGATAAAATTAGCATTTTTTGTGCAGATTTGTGTCAAAATTTTGAGAGCATGTGTGATCACATAGTCGAAAAATTTTGGCACAAAGATGCCAAAAAAGGCAATTTTAACAAGCAAATGGAATTTCGAAAGAGGTCTATTACCTTACAAGCCCTTAGGAGAGAGTATGGATGTTAGCAGTACTGAATATGGATTTATGGTTTTTTGGTATATTATCATCATGGTATCCATGGCGCAGTATGCAATGCTTGATGGATTTGACCTTGGCGTTGGGATCCTTATGCCTTTTCATAAAGATGACTTTGAAAGACGTGTTTGCTACAATGCGATTGGTCCTGTCTGGGATGGAAATGAAGTTT
>CAMAUB010000042.1 GCA_945861315.1 Chlamydia trachomatis | reverse complement strand
ACTTTTTAATTAAACTGGCAGCCTTTGAGGCTGCTCCAAACCGTCAAGCCTCTTTTCAAAGGTTTGGGCCAAAGCAAAACGCTACAGCTTGGCAGCCTTTGAGGCTGCTCCAATTTCTCAAGCTCCTCGCTTTGCGAGGACGTTATGACAAAAAATAGATACTGTTTATGATGAGGTTTTCTAGGACATATTGCATAATTCATTTCCTTGCCCCTGCCCTTGCCCAAAAAAAGACTTTTTCACAATTCTATAAAAGGCGAGAATTGCTGATTGGTATAGTCGATTAAATCCGGAATGATAATTTTGACCTGCGTGAAAGCCTCGGGCTTGATAGATCGTAACTGACCCAATATTAGAAATATGGGGTCAATTACGATCTATCAATCGCGAGAGCTTTCACGCTGGCCCAAATTCTCATTTTGAGCTTGGATGAGTATAGTATCCATGCTGGTTAAGATGGCGCAAAAACAGCGTTAATTGGGGCAGGGGACAAGGGCAGGGAAAATGAATGATGCAAGAGGACTATTTTTTTGATGTCTGCTGTTATCTGTTCAGATTATTATTGGAAAGATGGAATGCCGCAAGCAATTGCAGAAGGTGATACGTATCGTATTGTTTCTGATCCCTATAAAAAATGGATCACGATTGAAAAATATCGTGGACAGCATTTGGTTGAAATTGTCTATGATTCACATCTACTCGATTTCCGTTCGCTCAAACCTCTGATGCAGATTGGATGGCGCAAAGAAATGATCATTGATACGCGCAATTTAGTGAAGCAGTGGATTTTCAATGAGGATGATCGGGCGATCTTGATAGAGGAAATGCTCTACGAGAAGGGGTACTGTCGCAAGTGTCGTATTCTTTATCCTTGCGGCCGTCTTCTATCAGAACACCATCTTCACTACAAAGCGCTTCATGATAAGTTTAATGGGATGATTTTAAATGATGCAAACGCGCATCCGGTAATGATGCGCGTTTACAAAGAGTTCCAACATGGAGAGTGGGTTGAGCTGCAGCAAGAGAGCTGGCAGCTCTCTTCTACCTCTCAACTGTTGGAGGATTCAATCGGTCAAAAGTAGGGTGGCTGACAATCTGTCCTTGGTGGTACCACTCAACTTTGGTCGCTCCATCGACGTAGATTTTGTGTGAACCGTGCTGCGTATTGTTGAGCCAAGAAAGTTCTTCAACAAGCAACTGCCCATCTCTAAAGCGTAATTCAACACCGTGACGTTGTCCATTGATGAAGGGAACTTCAGCAAATTTCTCACCATTGTGGTAAACGATAGTGCTTCCCTCTTGCTGTCCGTTACACCAGTGTTCAACTGTTTTAGGTAGGCCACCACGGAAATAAGTAAGACGATCGCCATTGATCTCTCCATCAGAGTAAGGAGAGATACTAGATGGATCACCATTTGGATAGTAGGTGATTCGTTCAACTAATTCTCCATCTGTGATGGTATCTTTGGCAATGAGTTCTCCCTCTCCATTGCGCATCACGCGCATTCCCGCTCCATCTTGAACGCGGGATTCAATGAGGTTTAAGGGTGTGCGGTATTCGCCAGTTACAAGAAGGCCACCTGTGTAGTTTTCAACGGCAGCGGGTGTCCCATCTTCATACCAACGCAGTCTCTTGGTGATAACGCCGTTGCTATCGTAGGACGCTTCTTTTTGTGGCATGCCACTCATGTAATTTTCACGTTTGACGATGAGATTGCCTAGGTCATACTCTTCTTCACGGTGAATGGTTGATGTGTTAGCAAAGGTCCAAGTTGTGATACCTTGTGGAACGCCTTTTACAATAGAGCGTGTGACTGTGACGCCATCTTTAAGGAGTTGAACGACTTTTCCATCTTTTCCCTGTTTTTCCCAGTCAGAAGCTGAAACAGGTACTCCGTACTTATGTTCATAGGTCTCTTTAACGACATCGCCTTGATAGTGATTGCGACATCCTGTCGTCGCAAGTAGAGCTAGTGAGAGCAGAAGGTATTTATTCATCTTTTGCCTTTCCTTTGAGTGTTTCTAAAATTGTCGAAGTGATCTCTTGATGCATGTTTTGTGCTGTTTGGTGTTCGATTGTTTTGGTATTATCTCGATAGATAAAACGTAGTGTAATATTTTTCCAACCTGATCCTACTTTTTCTCCATGATAAAGGTCAAGAACGGACACACTTTCTAAGAGTGGAGATTTATTTGAATCAACAAGAGAGAGAAGGTGCTTCGCATCGACCTGCTCACTTAATGTGATTGTCCAATCAAAAGAAGTGCTTGGATAGATAGCAAGCGGTTTCATAAGAGGCTTACTTTTGGAAACACGTGCGAGCTCTTCGAGATTTAGTTCAGCAAAGTAGATAGGTGCATTGAGTCCAATTTTATCAACAATAAGTGGATGTAGTTGTCCTATGACCCCCACTTCCATCTCTTGTACACTCAAGATAGCTTGCCTATAGGGATGAAAGCTGGGGTAGGAGCCGCTTTGGAAGCTTAAGCCTTCTATATGCAGTTGCGTGAAAAGATTTTCTACAATGCCTTTGAGTGCGAAAAAACTAGTTTCCACTCCTTTTTCTTCCCAGTGGTGAGGATCTCGTTTTCCACTCATTATTATGGAAGCGGCTGTTTGTTCGATGTTTGTATCTTTTAGCTTGTAGTGGACTCGTCCGAGTTCAAAGGCTGTAAAATCATTCATTCCATGATCGCTGTTGTGTTTAGCAACGGCTAAAAGTCCAGGCATGAGAGAGGGGCGCAAAACGGATTGATCTTGAGAGCGTGGATTGAGCAGATGAAGTAGTGCTTGGCTTGGCATCTGCTCTGATACCATCATCTGCGCTTGATCTTTGCTAATTAGGTCGCAAGTCATCCATTCGCTCAATCCTGAGCGTAGAAGTATGTGTCGCAACTCTTTTTCAAAGAGGTAGGCGGGGGAGTCGGCAAGCTCGCCTGTTCGAAATAGAGGTCGTTCTGATTTTTTGAGGTTGTCATAGCCGTAGAAGCGTGCCACCTCTTCAATCAAATCAATCTCTTGATTAATATCGTGTCGATATCTTGGAACAGAGACAGTTAAGCTGTCTTGTTTTAAGGTGAGCACTTTTAAATCGATGCGGCGAAAAATCAAAACAACTTCATTCATCGCCAATTTCGTTCCAAGGATACGATTGATAGCACAGAGGCGGCATGTCACTTTTATGGGCTCAAACTCTTCCTCTTTAATATCGAGTACCCCTTGAAGCACTTTTCCCTTTCCTAGAGAAGCAATAAGAGCCGCAGCACGGTCAAGCGCCTCTACCACACTTTCAGGATCAACGCCTCGTTCAAAGCGGTAAGAAGCTTCAGAAGAAATTCCTATACGTTTGCTTGTTCGGCGCACTTGTGTTGGTTCAAAATAGGCAGACTCAAGCAAGATCGTTGTTGTCTTATCACTCACTTCACTCTCAACTGCTCCCATCACACCAGCAATTGCAATCGGTTTTTTCATATCGCAAATTAAGAGCATCTCTTCTGATGGATAGTGCTCTTGTCCATCAAGTGTTGTGATCTTCTCCCCTTTTTTGGAGGGACGCACAACAATCTGCCCCCCCTCTAAGGTGTCAAAATCAAAAGCGTGCAAGGGTTGTCCAATTTCAAGCATGACCAAATTGGTCGCATCGACAATGTTATTGACGCTACGCATGCCACACGCCTCAATAGACTTTTGCAACCACTGCGGCGAATCGGCTACCTCAATATTTTTAATGATCCGGCAGCTGTAGCGGGGGCAATGCTCTAAAGCTTGAACATCGACAGAGATGAGTTCATCAATTTTTTCTCTACTCTCTTTTAATTCATAGCCTGGGGAGAGAAGTTTTTGGTCAAAAAGAGCAGCAAGTTCGCGAGCAATTCCTCGAACACTATTGCAGTGAGCTAAGTTTGGTGTGAGCGATACGTCAAACAAAATGTCGTGATCAAAAGAAGTCATATGTTCAACTTCTAGTCCAATTTTCGTCAAAGCATCCGAGATCTCATCAGCTGTGAGCATTGTTGGAAAGAAGGATTTAAGCAACGAGAGGGGAAATTTCATATTTATCTAATAATTTTACCTAGATCTTCTTTCAAAACAAGACAATTTATTCTATCTTAGAAGAATGTCGAATAAGTGGCTCAAACAAGCCTTGTTTTTGAGCGGTGGCCTCAATATTGTTCTTGTGGCGCTGTTTTTTTACCTCGTCTGCCGCGATAGTCAGGCGAGACTTTTTTTTGCTTATAAACCAACTAAAGTCGAGAAAGTTATACCTCCAGCACTCCTTGAGGGAAAATCGTATGAGGAGCTCATCGCTCTTCTTTCAAATAGTCAGTTTAGACAAGCGGCTCTCTCAACACTTGTTTCTAAATTTGATTTTGATCTTGAGCGAGCCTCTATTTCACACTCGATTAGGCGTATGAATGATGAAGACTTTGACAAAGTGATTCAATTTGCTAAAGAAGAAGTTTATCCCTTCACTGCCAAGGGGCTTTACAATAGACTTCCTCAGAGTGCGGAGCTATTTTGCTACACTCCTGGATTTGTTCAGCTTGAAATGATTTTCACCCGGTTAAATCTTCCGATTACAAGGCAAACCTTAATTTCTTTAGTCTCTGAAGGAAGCTATGAAACTTTATCCAACTACCTCTTAGAGCAAAAGCTGGGAGCCAACTATGGAGAAGAAAGAAGAGAGCAGTTACTCATGGACTACATTCATGATGGGTCGCGAACAGCAGCCTACCTTCTTCTTATTACTGATCTAGAGTTTGCCAAAAATGCATTAACTGACGATGAGATTATAGACCTTTTACTCTTATTGAATGTGAAAACGGGTGAAGCATCAAATTTTGCAAAGGCAATTCTTGAATCACACCGTTCAGATGTTTGTAAGAAAAAGGCTTTTGATCGTCTAAGTGAGTATGAAGGGACTATGATTGCACCTCGGGTCGCACCTCAGGTGGCAGCTCGCTTCTACCCTCGTCCTGCAGAAGGAGAGCTTGAACCAGCTTGGAGAGAGCGTCACCCCAAGGCTCTTCCAAATAATATGCATGTTGTAGAACTTGGCGAGTCATTATGGATTATTGCCAAGAAGCACAAGGTCACAATAGAGGCGATTATAAAGGCAAATGATCTAAGCTCGACAACAATTCAGCCTGGGCGACTCCTTAAGATCCCTTAGGTAAGTCTTTACTAAAAAATTGAGTATACTCGTCTGTCAAAAATGAGTGTATAAAAATTGGACTTGACGCGCAAAATATCGGATATGATGAGCACAATAACGGATATCAACGCAAAGACGCCACGTCGCCAAGACGCGGAGAAAATTGAAAATGTATTAGCAGCGCTGATAGTAGACGCTGCAATCGAAGTACATCGGACATTAGGCGGTCCAGGATTATTGGAAAGCTTGTATGAAGAGGCCTTGTATCAGGAGTTAAAGCTACGAAATGTCTCAGTGCAAGCGCAAGTACACATTCCGGTGATTTACAAAGGATATACCCTTAGAAATCCTATGCGCCTTGATCTACTTGTGGACAACAAGGTGATTATTGAGGTAAAGGCCACAGAGCAAGAGCAGTCTGTTCATAAGGCACAAGTTTTGACGTATTTGCGGTTGACAAAACTCAAACTAGGGTTGCTTCTCAATTTTGGGCAGAAACTTTTGCGCAATGGCATAGAAAGAGTCGTTAATGATTTATAGTCGATTAAGTCCGGAATGATCATTTTGACCTGCGTGAAAGCCCGAGAGCGTTGACGCGGCCCAAATTTCTCATTTCGAGCTTGGATGAGTATATATAAAAATCTTTGCGTCTTAGCGGCTTGCGCGTCTTTGCGTTAAATCTGCGTAACCGAATTACACAAGAACTCTATTCAACAGGGTCGTAGCCCCCTTTATGCCAAGGACCACATTTGACAATCCGCTTCAACCCAAGCCAAATCCCTTTTAAGGCACCATGTGTTTCAATTGCTTCGTACGCATAGTCAGAGCATGAGGGGTAGAAGCGGCAGCAACTACCCAAAAAAGGGCTGATAGCAAGTTTATAAAAACGGATTAATAAGAGGCAACATCTCTTCATTTTCAAGAGTGTAGCAAATTTTAGTTCCTTTATTCCACCTCTTTTGCTACGATTTTTTGTCCTGCGGAAGTGGCGGAATTGGTATACGCGCTACCTTGAGGTGGTAGTGGAGGAAACTCCGTGGGGGTTCAAGTCCCCCCTTTCGCAATGAAATATCTACTTATACTTTTTTTATGCGCTCCGCTTTTAGCGGTGAAGATCGATCCAACTGTCTCATCATTTGAACAACGAGAGCACAAGCAACGCATCGATGTTTACGATTTCAAAGGGGAATATCCCGATCTTGAAAAAATTGATATCGATGGACGACGAAAGAAAAACGTCGAAATTTACCTTTCTGGAAATTACCCCCTATTGAAAAAAATCACTTATGATGGTGGCTTTGGAGTTCTCATCGGTGAACTTACTGGAGATTATCCCGAGCTGCGTACAGTTGATATTAAGTGTGGGGATGCCAATATGGAACTCGATTTGCGCGGCAAGTGGCATCAAAGCTGTACAATCAATATTGCTGGTCTTAAAGAAAATATTTCCATTGATCTTCCTACAGATGTTGGTGTGATTGTGAATACAAAGACCAAACTGAGAGGAAAAGTGATTTCTAATCAGATGAAAAAGCAGGGAAGGTTGCAGATTTTCAATAAGACATTTCACAATGATCTTGTGCAAACAGCTCCAGTTGTAGTGACTCTCAATGTAGACCTTACAGATGGCCGAATCATCTTGAGGTAGCCTCTTCAAAAGCTTGTTCAACTCTCTTAGAGAAAGCTGAATCAATTGTTAGATTTTCAAGCTCAACAAATGAGCGGGTGTGTGCAATCAGCTGCACAAGGGGGTCATCAGATTGCAATACTCCTTCATATTTGAGCATTTTGATTAGAAAAAAAGTGACAAGATTGGGATTGTCACACGTTTTTTTCAAGAAGAGGGAAAAAAGATGATAGAGGTGTGGTGAGGGGTTATTTTGCCACTGTGATTTAAGCAGGGCATCAACCAATTTCTGAGCACTACTTAATTTTTCAAGGCAATCACGAAGGGGAAGGTGTTGGTCGTGAACAGTGCCATCAACAAAACGGTAGAGATCACTTTTACGCACGTGATAGAGATAGTCTCCTTTTGTAAAGACAGTGGTGAGCGCCTGTTGTCTTAAATCGAGTCGTTTCTTTCCTCTTACAAAGAGCTTAATTAGGCCAGCAGGAGTCATAAGAGTAACGATGCGGTCTTGTTCGGCATGAAGAATAGAGCGTAGAACAATTCCTTCCATCGTAATGATTCTTTACGAAATGGCATTTTTTTGCTATAACTTACATGCTTGCACCGATAGCTCAATCGGATAGAGTACCTGGCTTCGAACCAGGTGGTTGGAGGTTCGAGCCCTCTTCGGTGCATTAAATATGAGGTGAATTATGGGAAAGAGTAAAGCAAAGATTAGAGAGAAGTTTGACCATTCAGAATATCCAGTTCATGTAGTTGGTCGACACATAGAAATTACAGAGCCGATGAAAGCGTATGCAGTTGACAAGCTGACTAAAATTGAACGGTTTGGTGGTCATGTGATCGATGCTACAGTCACTATGGATATTCAAAAACATATCCATTCAGTTGATTTTATCGTCGATGTGAACAATACAAAGATCAAAGTCACAGGCAGCAGCCGAGATATGTATGCCTCTATTGATCAAGCAATGGATAAGTTGCAGCATAAGCTTACACGTTATATTCACCGTATTCATGAGCATCACAATAAAGGTATCGCTGCCATTGACCTGCATGTCAATGTGATCAAGGCTGAGCCAATTGATGAGATCAATGATCAAATTGAAGAGCAAAATCTAAAAGAGATCGAGCGAAGTTTAAAGCCAGGCGAGGTTGTTTCAAAAGAGAGCTGCCCTCTTAAAATTTTAACGCAACCTGAAGCTGTGATGAAAATGGATCTTTCCGAAGCGCCATTTATGGTCTACCGTTGCGAGATTGATCGAAAATTAAAGGTGATCTATCGCCGAGAAGAAGATCGCAACTATGGTATCATCCAACTTCCAGAATAGATATCTTGCGTAACTTATCGTGAGTCGGGAGATGAGAGATTTTTGCGTATGCTCAGATAGCCCTGGTTAAACGTAAGTAATTGAACCACAGAGAGCACAGAGGACGCAGAGAAGTCTAAAAAACGCCAAAAACGAAGAAATTTATCATTTTTTGTCACGTTTCGCGACCTCTGTGCTCTCGGTGTGCTCTGTGGTTTAATCGACTATATGCAAAAAGATTCATTTAACGACCATGAGAAGGTACGCATTATGTCTAATAAGCCTGAAGAGCGTATTCGCCAAGCGTGGATTCAGAAGATGGTGCGCGATCTTGGCTATCCACGCCATATGATTGCTGTCGAAAAAGAACTCTCTACTCTGCCCCATCTTATGGGGCAGAGAGTTCCAAAGCGGCGTGCAGACATCATTGTCTTTGCCAAAGATATTCATCCTGACTTTGCTCTATTTCCTCTACTGATGATTGAGTGTAAAGCGACAAAGCTTTTACCCCATGTTGCAAGTCAAGTCATTGGATATAACGAATTTGTCAAAGCGCCATACATTGCAATTGCCAATGAAACAGATTTAATGCTAGGCCATTTTGATGATGCAGCTGGAATGATCTGCTTTGAGCGGGGGCTTAAGAACTACCAAAAACTTCATATGTGTGCATCTAGTGCAGTCATGCTCTGATTGGATACTGGTTAACATTTAATTTCATCTAGCTTTAAAATTTTAACTAATTATGTATTTAGTAAAATGTAATATACTGTAAAATGAAACTATGAGTTTAATTCATGATCCAGACTCTCAAGCAGAAAACTTACAAGCGGTGGAATTTCATCCCCCGGAGAAGGTATTGACAAAAGGAGAGTGCATCTGGCGCACCATCGTTTGGCTCTTTTCTTGGTTACCAGGAGTTAGCAAGCCAGGTCCTCCGCCTGCGGACTTTATTGATAAGGTAGTTGCTGATACTGCTCATTTGGACTCAGCAAATTTAAGAATCTTTGACACACCATCAACCATAACGATAGATTCTCTAAAGGACGCTGGCAGAAGAGTTCTAACAGTTTCTTTAGGAAAGGGGGATGGGGTTTCAGTTACTACGGTAGATCATGCGGATGGTGCTAGTGAGGCATCGCCGATATCTAGGGAGTTTTCTTCCCGCATCACCTCATCTTCATCTGAGATTGGGAATGTTGGTTTAGCAGATTCTCCAGGCATTGACCCAGAAAGACCTAGAGAGAAGCAAGAGGATCGTACTTTTTCAGTG
>CAMAUB010000041.1 GCA_945861315.1 Chlamydia trachomatis | reverse complement strand
ACTTGGATTGAAAGAAGCAAAAGATATTGCTGAAAATCCACCAAAAGTCTTGAAGGAGAGTGCTCCTAAGGCAGAAGCTGAAGAGATCTTGAAAAAGCTCGCAGCAGCTGGTGCTAAGGGTGTACTAAAGGGAGTTTAAGCTTCCTATTTGAGGAGAGATATGAGGTCTCTCCTCACCATTAAAATTGTTTAAGTTTTTCTATATTGAAATTAAATACGCTCTATTACTGTTTTAATAGGCTCAAAGTTGTTTTATTCACCAAAGTGATGAATTTTACAAACCTTTTTGGCGATCGAAGTTTTGGAGACAATAGTCAAAATGAAAAACAATTTAGCTAGTTGGTCAATGAGCACTGCGAAGCAGTTTGGCGCCTGCAGTTGTTCATATAGTAGAAATAATGCGTCGCTTGAGTTATTAAATTGTGAGGGCATAAAATGCTGAAGAAAAGACCAGAACGGGTCAGTTTTGTTAAGAAACAAGAGATTATCGATCTTCCTAACCTGATTGAGATCCAAATTAAATCCTACAGCCAATTTTTGCAATCGGATAAATATCCAGAAGAGCGAGAAAACACTGGAATTCAAGAAGTCTTTAACGAGATTTTCCCCATCAAATCGTACGATGAAAAGACGATCATCGAATATCTATCTTATGACCTAGGTGTCCCAAAATATATTCCCGAAGAGTGTATCAGACGTGGAATAACATACAATGTTACTCTGAAAGTACGTTTTCGTTTAACTGACGAAACAGGGATTAAAGAGGAAGAAGTCTACATGGGAACGATTCCCATTATGACTGAAAAAGGAACTTTTATTATCAATGGTGCTGAAAGGGTCATTGTCTCTCAACTACACCGCTCACCTGGTATTAACTTTGAGCAAGAGAGACATTCTAAGGGTTCGATGATTTCAACTTTCCGCATCATCCCTTATAGAGGAAGCTGGCTTGAAGCTGCTTTAGATCCAAACGATCTAGTCTACATCTATATTGACCGTAAAAAGCGACGCCGTAAAATTCTTGCAACAACATTTATTAGAGCACTTGGTTACTCAAGTGATGCTGATATCCTTGAGGAATTTTTTGAAACTCGTGATGTCAAGATCAAGAGTGAAAAAGATTTTGCTGACCTAGTTGGAAAAGTTTTAGCGCAAGATATCATGGATGAAGCGACTGGACTTGTCTATGGAAAAGCTGCAGAAAAACTATCGACCGCGATGCTCAAGCGCATTGTTGATGCAAAAATATCAAAGGTAAGAATTGCTGATGAAGCAAATGAGAATCACCCTGTCATCAAAATGTTGGCAAAAGATCCAACTGATTCCTATGAAGCAGCCTTAAAAGATTTCTACCGCAAAGTGCGTCCAGGCGAACCAGCGACACTTTCTAATGCACGCTCTGTGATCATGCGTCTTTTCTTTGATCCTAAGCGCTATAACCTAGGACGTGTAGGACGCTATAAGATGAACAGAAAGCTAGGTCTTGAAGTCAACGATGAGACTCTTTCTGTTGTAACTCTTCAAAAAGAAGACGTCATTGGTGCATTAAAATATGTCATTCGTCTGCGAATGGGAGATCCCAAGACTCATGTTGATGATATTGATCACCTTGGAAATAGAAGAGTGCGCTCTGTTGGCGAACTTATTCAAAATCAGTGCCGTGTTGGTCTAGCTCGCATGGAGAAAATCATACGTGAGCGTATGAATCTCTTTGATTTTTCATCTGATACATTGACACCTGGAAAGATTATATCTGCAAAGGGACTAGCCGGAGTTCTCAAAGACTTTTTTGGTCGTTCTCAGCTTTCTCAATTTATGGATCAGACAAACCCAGTTGCTGAATTGACCCATAAAAGACGCCTTTCGTCTCTTGGTCCAGGAGGTTTAAATAGAGAACGTGCTGGTTTTGAAGTGCGAGACGTACATACAAGTCACTACGGAAGAATTTGTCCTATTGAAACTCCGGAAGGACCAAACATTGGTTTGATCACCTCTCTCTCTTCATTTGCTAAGATCAATGAGTTTGGATTCATTGAAACGCCTTACCGTATCGTAAGAAATGGTGTTGTGACAGATGAGATTGAATACATGACAGCTGACGTAGATGAGCAGTGTGTGATAGCTCAAGCCTCTGCTCGCTTAGATCAAAATAGTATGTTTGTTGATGACATTTGTTGGGCTCGTGCTTACGGTGATGCGATGGAAATCGAGACCGATAAGATCACACACATGGATGTCTCTCCAAAGCAACTAGTATCGATCGTGACAGGGCTTATTCCGTTCTTGGAGCACGATGATGCTAACAGAGCTTTGATGGGTTCAAACATGCAACGTCAAGCTGTTCCATTGCTTAAAACAGAAGCTCCAATTGTTGGAACTGGTCTAGAGGCACGTGCAGCGCGCGACTCTGGTGCTGTTATGATTGCGGAAGAGCCAGGTGTTGTAGACTATGTTGATGGAACAAAAATTGTCATTGCCTCAAAGAAAAATCTAATGGATAAAAAGACGTATGATTTGAAAAAATTCATGCGCTCTAACTCTGGTACTGCAATCAACCAAAAACCTCTTTGCGATGTTGGAGATGAGGTTGTTCTTGGTGATGTCATTGCGGATGGTCCAGCAACAGATAAAGGTGAAATTGCGCTTGGAAAGAACGTTCTTGTCGCGTTCATGCCTTGGTTTGGATACAACTATGAAGATGCAATCATTATTTCAGAAAAATTGATCCGTGAAGATGCCTACACCTCGATTTACATTGAAGAGTTTGAACTCACTGCTCGTGACACAAAGCTTGGAAAGGAAGAGATCACTCGTGATATCCCAAATGTTTCTGAAGAAGCACTTATCAACTTGGGCGAAGATGGGATTATCCGTGTTGGGGCGGAGGTGACCCCCGGTGATATTCTAGTTGGAAAAATTACTCCAAAGTCAGAAACAGAACTTGCTCCTGAAGAACGCTTATTAAGAGCAATCTTTGGAGAGAAAGCTGCTGATGTTAAAGACGCCTCGCTCACTGTTCCTCCAGGGACAGAGGGAGTCGTTATGGATGTTAAAGTGTTCTCTAGACGCGATCGCCTTTCTAAGACAGATGACGAACTTGTAGAAGAAGCATCTTACTTGAAAGACCTTCAAAAAGAGTATAAGTTTAAAGCAAACACCCTCAAGATGGAATGTCACGAGAAGCTAGGAGCACTCTTAATGGATGAGAAAGCTGCCGCTCCAATCATCCACAGAAGAACTGCAGAAGAGCTAATTCCAACAGGGGCTATCTTTACTCAAGAGCTTATCGAACTTGTGGAAAATGAAGATCCGATAGATCTCATCATGGAACACAATGAGATCTATGATATGCTCCGCAAGATTTTGAAAGACAATGAAATTGAGGTTCAAAAGCTTGATCTTCACTATAAGACTGAAGTTGAGCAACTGAAAAAAGGGGATACGGACTTAGATCCAGGTGTTATTCGCCAAGTTAAAGTCTATATTGCATCAAAGCGCAAGCTACAAGTTGGAGACAAGATGGCAGGTCGCCACGGGAACAAAGGTGTTGTTTCAAACATCGTTCCAGAAGCTGACATGCCTTATTTGCCAACAGGTCAGACAATCGAAATTATCTTGAACCCGCTTGGGGTGCCCTCTCGAATGAACATTGGTCAGGTTCTTGAAACCCACCTAGGTTATGCAGCGAAAAAAGCAGGGATTTATGTTATGTCTCCTGTCTTTGAGGGTTTTCCTGAGGCACGTATTTGGGAGATGATGCATGAACAAGATCTTCCAGTAGATGGTAAATCTTGGCTCTATGATGGAAGAACTGGCAATCGATTTGATTCTCGTGTTGTCATTGGTTACATCTACATGTTGAAGCTTAGCCACCTTGTTGCTGATAAAATCCATGCCCGTTCAATTGGACCTTACTCACTTGTCACCCAGCAGCCGCTTGGTGGTAAGGCACAGATGGGAGGCCAAAGATTTGGAGAGATGGAAGTATGGGCATTAGAAGCGTATGGTGCTGCTCATGTTCTGCAAGAAATTTTAACCGTGAAGTCAGACGATGTGTCTGGACGTACACGCATTTATGAATCAATCGTCAAAGGGGAGAACCTCCTTAGAGCAGGAACTCCTGAATCCTTTAATGTCCTTATTAAAGAAATGCAGGGACTAGGCTTAGACATCCGTCCCCTAACAGTTGAAGAAGATTAAGAGGTATTTTACATGTTCAATGAAGAGCCAGCTGAAGGTAAATTTGATAAACTTAAGATCGGTCTTGCTTCTGAAGCAGTGATCAAAGATAAATGGTCACGTGGTGAGATTAAAAAACCTGAAACCATCAACTACCGCACCTTTAAGCCAGAAAAGGGTGGTCTTTTCTGTGAAAAAATCTTTGGACCAACCAAAGATTGGGAGTGTGCTTGTGGAAAATACAAAAAGATCAAGCACAAAGGAATTGTTTGTGATCGTTGTGGAGTAGAAGTCACTTTATCAAAAGTGCGACGTGAACGGATGGCTCATATTGAACTTGCTATTCCCGTTGTCCATATCTGGTTCTTTAAGACAATGCCATCTCGTATTGGAAATGTCCTTGGTATGTCAGCAACTGATCTAGAAAGAATCGTTTACTACGAAGAGTATGTCGTTACTGATCCAGGTAATACTGAGTTAGAGAAAAAACAACGTCTCAATGATACTGAATATCGTGAAGCTGTTGAAAAATGGGGACGAGATTCTTTTAAAGCAAGAATGGGTGGAGAAGCAATTTTTGATCTTCTTAAGAGTGAAGATTTGACTGCACTTTTGATCGAACTTAAAGAGAAGCTGCGCCGCACAAAGTCGATGCAAGCACGTATGAAACTTGCAAAACGTCTCAAAATTGTAGAAGGATTTGTAACTTCAACAAATCGTCCAGAGTGGATGGTGCTCAGATCAGTTCCTGTGATACCACCAGATCTAAGACCTCTTGTGCCACTAGATGGTGGTCGCTTTGCAACCTCAGATCTCAATGATCTTTATAGACGGGTGATCAACCGTAATAATCGACTAAAAGCAATTTTGCGTTTGAAAACTCCAGATGTGATCGTACGAAACGAAAAGAGAATGCTACAAGAAGCTGTAGATGCTCTTTTTGATAATGGACGTCATGGTCATCCAGTGATGGGAGCTGGCAATCGCCCGCTTAAATCACTCTCTGAAATGTTGAAAGGGAAAGGTGGACGTTTCCGTCAAAACCTCCTTGGTAAACGTGTCGATTACTCAGGTCGTTCTGTTATTATTGTGGGTCCAGAGCTTAAGTTCAATCAATGTGGTCTTCCAAAAGAAATGGCTCTTGAGCTTTTTGAACCATTCATTGTTAAACGTCTAAAAGATTTAGGCTATGTCTACACAATTCGCTCTGCAAAGAAAATGATTCAAAGAGGAGATCCAGAAGTTTGGGATGTTCTTGAGGAAATTATCAAAGGACACCCCGTTTTATTAAACCGGGCGCCAACACTCCATAGACTCGGGATTCAAGCATTTGAGCCAATTTTGATCGAAGGAAAAGCCATTCGGATTCATCCACTTGTTTGTTCGGCATTTAACGCCGACTTTGATGGTGACCAGATGGCCGTTCACATACCTCTTTCAATTGAAGCCCAACTAGAAGCAAAAGTCTTAATGATGGCTCCAGATAATATCTTCCTTCCATCATCTGGAAAACCAGTTGCGATCCCTTCAAAAGATATGACGCTTGGTCTCTATTACTTAATGGCAGATCCAGTCTATTTTCCAGAGAAGATTAAAATCTTCCGTAATGAAAGAGAGGTCCTTCAAGCAGTTGGTGCTGCAGATGATCAGATTAAATTTGTTGAACTCACTAAGGAGCTTGATCGTATCGATCCATTAGGTAGAGGATTGCATACTCATGAAAGAATTAAGGTACGTGTTGATGGCGGTATCATTGAGACAACCCCTGGTCGTGTCATTTTTAACACGATAGTACCTCGTGAACTAGGCTTTCAAAACTACAAGATGCCAAGTAAGCGCATGTCAGAACTTATTCTAGAGTGTTATAAGAAAGTGGGCCTTGAAGCTACTGTTAAATTCCTAGATGCACTTAAGGATCTTGGATTTTCGTCTGCAACTAAAGCGGCCGTTTCAATGGGAATCTGTGATGTAGTCATTCCACCAAATAAGGATGCCGTCATTAAAGAAGCACACAATAAAGTGGCAATTGTCAAAAAACAGTATGAAGCGGGAATCATCACAGACGGTGAGAGAAAATCCAAAATTATTAGCATCTGGACTGAAGTTTCTGATCAACTAGCAGAAGAGCTTGTTAAAGAAGTCGGAAAAGTTGAGAACTCTAAGCACAATCCTCTTTTCTTGATGATCGATTCAGGAGCTCGAGGAAATAAATCTCAGCTTAAACAGCTGGGAGCTCTTAGAGGATTGATGGCTAAGCCAACCGGAGAGATCATCGAATCTCCTATTACATCCAACTTTAGAGAAGGTTTGACTGTCCTAGAATACTCACTCTCTTCACACGGAGCACGTAAAGGTCTTTCGGATACTGCACTTAAAACGGCTGACTCCGGTTACCTAACCCGTCGTCTTGTTGACGTTGCTCATGATGTCATTGTTACTGAAGAAGATTGTGGAACACTCAACGCAATTGAAGTCTCAGCTATTAAGCAAGGACAAGAAGAGCTTCTTCCAATTAAAGATAGAATTTATGGAAGAACAATATCTGAAGATATTGCTCAGCCTGGTGACAGTACAAAGATCATTGCTTATGCTGGTGATACCTTGAATTTGCGTCAAGCTGAAGCAATTGACGATTCTGCTATTGAAGTTGTCAAAATTCGCTCAGCACTCACTTGCGAAAGCAAGAGAGGGGTGTGTTCAAAGTGCTATGGTATCAATTTAGCTAACGGTAAACCTGTAGGACTTGGAGAGGCTGTTGGGATTATTGCAGCTCAATCAATTGGTGAACCTGGAACGCAGCTCACCATGAGAACGTTCCACTTAGGAGGTATTGCTGCAGCAAGCTTTACACCAGAAGTAGTAGCTAGTGAAGCAGGCATTGTCATCTATGTTGAAATGCGCATAGTCAAAGATCCAGATGGTAATTGGCTTGTCCTCAATAAAAATGGAGCTATTCACCTTGTACGTGAGGAAGGTAGAACGCTTGAAGAGTATAAGAAACTACTTTCAACAAAATCAATCGAATCGATTGAAATTTACCCTCTTGAACTTGGAGCAAAAATCCTTTTTGCAGATGGAGCTAGAGTAGCCCAAGGACAAAAAATTGCAGAAATTGAACTTCACAACATTCCAATTATTTGCGATAGGCCTGGATATGTAAAATATGAAGATCTAGTCGAAGGAATTTCAACGGAAAAAGATACAAATAAGCAGACAGGACTTGTCGAGCTGATTGTAAAACAGCATCGTGGTGAACTTCATCCACAAATTGCCATCTACGCTGATAATGAGTTTAAAGAACTCGTTGGAACCTATGCTATTCCAGCTGGTGCGATTATAGCTGTTGGTGAAAAAGAGAAAGTTGTAGCGGGTAAAATGCTTGCAAGACTACCTCGTGGTTCGATCAAGACAAAAGATATTACAGGTGGTCTACCACGTGTTGCAGAACTTGTGGAAGCACGTAAGCCTAAAGATGCGGCAGAAATTGCAAAGATCGATGGAGTTGTTGACTTTAGAGGTGTTCAGAAAAATAAACGCATCGTCGTTGTACGAAATGAAGCAACTGGCATGGAAGAAGAACACCTTGTTCCTCTTACAAAACACCTCATTGTTCAGCGAGAAGACCATGTTATCAAAGGACAGCAGCTTACAGATGGACTTGTTGTTCCTCACGAAATTCTTGAAATCTGCGGAGTACGCGAGTTGCAAAAGTATCTCGTCAACGAAGTGCAAGAGGTGTATCGTTTCCAAGGTGTTGATATTAATGATAAACATGTTGAAATCATCGTCAGGCAAATGCTTCAAAAAGTGCGCGTAACTGATCCAGGTGACACAACGCTACTTTTTGGAGAAGAAGTGAATAAGCGCCGCTTTTATGATGAGAATAGACGTACAATAGATGAAGGTGGCAAGCCTGCTCAGGCAGCTCCTCTTCTTCTAGGTATCACTAAGGCGTCGCTTGGAACAGATTCCTTCATCTCTGCAGCCTCATTCCAAGACACTACGCGTGTATTGACAGAAGCTGCTTGTGCAGGCAAGACAGACTTTTTGCTCGGATTTAAGGAAAGCGTCATTATGGGGCACATGATTCCAGGTGGAACCGGCTTTGAAACTCATCGCCGGATTAAACGCTTCATAGACCTTGAGGAAGAAGAGCTTATATTCGACTTTGCGTAAGAGCTCTAAGCTGAGTTATACCCAAACAACTTAAAGACCCCATTTGGGGTCTTTTTTTGCTTCTTTTCGGAAAACGGAATCCTAATGGCGTATCATATGCGCGTTCCAAACAGCTAGTGCGTTGAACAAGCCGTTTGCTACTCTTGCTGTGACACTGACATTTTGGTCGCCTGCGTCGACTGGCGGCTGTGCCGCTGTGTCGCCTCCTACTGGAGCTGCATCATCACCATCTGCATGTTCGACGACTGGCGGCTGTGCCACTGCGTCGTCTACTGGGTTTACCACTGTGATTATTGGAGTCATAGCAGCAGCTCATGGAGGAGTTGTGATTGCTGCTCCACTTGCCTATGTCTTTCTTGGTGGAGGATCCGTCGGGGCTGTTCTGCTCGGAGGTGTGATTTACCATCGCCTTCAAAACAGCAAACATCCTAAACAGGCTATTTTCTTGCAAAATGAAATTTCCCATTATCTTTTATTTCTACAAGCTGGGGAATACCTCATTTATAATGATAGTGGAAGAGAGCACTATCATTTGGCCCGCTCTTCTGATGGGACAATTTTTACGGAAGCAGTAGTTGCGGGAGCAAACCTTTCACGATTTACTTATATTCAACCTGATGAACTAACAAGAAGAGAAAAAGCAAATGCATTTAGTCCTATCCTCGATCAATTTGCGAATATTGCAGAGGCTCTAATCTATCAAGAAGGACTACAAGAGCATGAATATGTGCAGATAGAGGATGGTACAACTCTATCAAGAGACTCAGTGCATATAGCAAATATGCAACTATTTACGGACAAAATTCAAATCTCTGCTCGTGAACTGAGAAGTCGTAGATCATCTGAAGAAGATGATGAAGACTCTTGGGATTCAGATCAAGATACAACACCAGAACACTTAAGCTGTTGATTTTGTAACTACTCAGATACCCCGCCTTCGTCGGGGCATCTGAAAAATAAAAGTTATGCGGTAAGCGTTTTCGAAATAGACGTGTAATCAACGATCAATAGACGAGGACTTCCTCGAATTGCATCTGCCAGTGCATCCCAAATATGCC
>CAMAUB010000040.1 GCA_945861315.1 Chlamydia trachomatis | reverse complement strand
ATCAATTTCATCAACTCCACCTTCCTTCTTTCGCGGAACTCTCACAGCATCAGCATCAGCATCATCAAATAGGCGCTCAAGAGCGGGTGAACGATCAAGTTCATACATCATTACCCCTTCATCTGCAGTTTGGGCGATCACGTGTAAATACTTACCATCATTGTACATCACGCATTGCGTACCGTCGTTAAAATCATACTCTAAGGGATTTCCTTCTGTAAACGGTACAACAACTTGCCCACTCTCTTTCGTAGTAATTGTTACAGTAGTCCTATCTTCACTGGGGCTAATCTTAAGACCCTCGTGGATAGGATGTCTATCCTCAGAACTATCATGAAATTTAGAACCTCGGATGCAACGTAAGGCAGTAGCAACAATCAAACTTAAGCCAGCAACACTCACTCCAATGTAGCATGCTACTAGACCTACCGGACTAACTTCAAAGGCTCCAAAGTACGCCGCTAGAGTAAGACCTAGCATAGCAACTGTGGCGATTGCAAGTACTGTGATGAGTGAGCTATTAGCGCTCGCATCTTCTTGACGCGGTTTGTGATGTTCTTCTCTTTGGGCATAAACGTGTCCATTTGCTGTTGTACAAGCCATAAAAAATTCCTTGGTTTAGAGTGTGTTAAGAGGCGAGATTAACCGAGTGTTAATATTTTGTAAATTAGAAAACTTTTTTAGAAAAAAAAGAGATCCAAAGCATTAGCTTGTGGACCTCGTTATCAAACCTCTTGACTACTCAAAAAAGTTTATCTATTAGCAACTTGAAGCCGCACGCGACCTGCGCGCGACCGGCTGCTCACTGCGCTAGAGTGCTCTCTCAAGTTTTATTCACCCGCTGGTGCACACTAGCCTCTGTTCTAGCTTATCAATCGACTTGCTCTATATCTGCATCAGCTAGATTTTTTTTGGGAGCTGCTGCTGCTGCTGCTGGAAGCGCAGGCGCTGGTACAGGCTTTCGGAGCGGAGCCTTAAAACTGTCGTCCCCAAGTACAAATAGTCGCTCACGAGAAGGCGACCTTTCAAGGAGATACGCGTCTGCTTTTGCTTCAGCTTTACTTAGGGAAATCACGTGGGTAAACTCACCCTCATGGTACAGTAAGCAGTGCGAATCATAGTAATAAGTGAACTCTTCAGCCTTTCCCATTACGTACGATACGATAGCACGCTTACTACCTGCTGTAATTTCTACAGTCCCGGTCTTCTCAGCACTATTGATGGTCTTGATGACCGCACGAATCTCATCAACAGTAACTCTTCTGAGTTCAGAACTTCTGATGTCACCTGAAGCAGCCGCTACTTGGGCTGGGGCAGTAGGCGCTGGAGGCGCAGACGAGACGACGCTCTCAGGCTTTCGTGATAGCTGAAGAGGCGGTGAACGGCTCACACCGACATCATCAAAACGTTCATCCTCAGAACTAGCATCTAGCAGAGCTCTATCTACCTTCCTTCGCGGAGGCGCAATAGAGTCCCGATCACTAAATAGGCGCTCAAGAGCGGGATGCAGATTTTCAGAGGAAATTTCTCGAAAATTTAAGGTTGTTCAAAGATACTGTCCGAGACGGAAAAAAGATGCGCAAAAAGTATGAGAGTGATAGCGCATCTCCTAAATAGTTAATATTTCTTGAGGATCCCAAAAATGAAAAGAGAGTTTACCGCATCTGTTTATATTGTTGAAAAAGAGAGCGTTTTGTTGATTTTACACAGGAAACTTGGCGTGTGGCTTCCGGCGGGTGGGCATATTGATCCAGACGAGCTGCCGTCAGATGCAGCGATCCGTGAGGCAAAAGAGGAAACTGGGCTCGATGTTGAGTTGATGGCGCAAGAAAATGTGTGGGTGCCACAGATGACTAATGGAAAGAGCATCCCTCGCCCCTATCTCTGTCTTCTAGAAGAGATTCCAGAATATAAAGATGTTGCAGCACATCAGCATATTGATTTTGTTTTTGTGGGGCGTAAGGTTGGGGGGGCTTTAAAGCACAATTTAAGAGAGTGTGATGGGGTTGCTTGGTTTACACTAGAAGAGCTTAAGAATGAGAAGGCACTCTATGAAGAGACCCGCTCGGTGACAATGCATATCTTATCAAATTTATACCCAAACAACTTGAAGAATTGGATTTTAGCTGACGTGAAAGCTCTTGCGCTTGAGCGATCGTCAACAGCCCAATAGAACAGGTCGAAATCACTAGACCTCTTTCGAAATTCCATTTGCTTGTTAAACCTAGAAACGGCGATTGGAGACAGCCAATTGATACAATCTTTTGATCCATAATCGCATAGAGCAGGGGACCCCTTCACCATTTGGGAATGTGTGTCCCCTGCTCTATGCGATTCTGCATCAAAATCTTGCACCACTTTGCCATCTCGAATCGCCGTTTCTAGGTTAAAATTGCCTTTTTTGGCATCTTTGTGCCAAAATTTTTCGACTATGTGATCACACATGCTCTCAAAATTTTGACACAAATCTGCACAAAAAATGCTAATTTTATCAAACAAAGCGAATTTCAAAAGAGATCTACTGAAAAAATTCTCGGTAGATTGCTTCCATTTGATCAAGGGTGTGCTCTAAAGTGAAATTCTTTTGGACGTGAGCGTGCGCATTCTCTCCCATAGAGAGTCTTTGAATGGGGTTTTCAATCATTTTTTTTACGGACTCAGCAACCTGTTCAGGAGAATAGACTTTAACCTGAAGGCCTGTTTTCTCATGAAGGCACACCTCTTTAAGTCCACCTGTAGGAGTTGTAATCAAAGGCTTTTTAAGCCAAGCGGCTTGGAGTGTCGCTTGAGAGACACCTTCGTGAGCATGGCTTAGTAGAACAAAGATATCAAGAGCAGCCAAGGCAATATCTGGAGGAGAGAGGTAGCCTGTAAAGATAACCTTCTCTTGTAAGCCCATCTCTTTCCATTGTGCTTTGAAGTGATCCTCAGAAGGTCCAGAACCTATGATGATCCATTTGAGATTGGGGACGTTTTCAAGCTGTTTGGCTGCTTTGAGTAGATCACTCACTCCTTTCCAGCCACGCAAGACGCAAAGAGTTCCAACTAGACACTCTTCTGGTTTTATGCCTAAAGATTTACGAAAAGAAGTGACCTCTTTCTCTTTTACGGAAAAGGGAGCAATGCCTGTTGGGATGGAGCAGCACTGTTTGGCAGGGAGCTGAGCTTGGCGGCAAATGATATCTACAACTTCAGCACATGTTGTTACAACTTGGTCAGCAAGAGCGTTATACAGAAGACGAGAATTGAGTCCTTTGCGAATGGGGGTTGAAAGATGGCGTGTGCGTATCACTTTTCTTTTCAAAATCTTGCCAGCAATCCCTGCCATCCATGCATCTAAGGAAGAGTGGGTATTAACAATGTCAATTCTGTACTTCAAGATGAGATAGCAGAGCTGCAAAATAACTTTGAATCCCTTTTTTTTCTCAAAGGAGTATTCATAAACGGTGAAGCCTGCTTTTCTGGCGGGTTTAACAAGCCCCCCACCTTTTTGTATAGCGAGGATCACTTCATGGCCGCGGCCGCGCATCCCTTCAGCTTCGCGCAAGATGCGTAACTCTTGCCCTCCAAACCCTGGTGATGCTTCTGTGTGTAATATTCTCATAAATAGTTTACTAACCCAAAACTGAGGTTACTATCCGCCGATGTCCTGAAGAGAATGGAAGCTCACTCAATTGCTGCTTTTGCACCCAAAGATATCTTGGATCCATTTTCTTCGTCTCAAACACATGGGGAAAAAGTTCAACGCGGTAGCGCGTAAACGTATGATTTTCCTTCTTTAGTGATCTAATATGTTGCAGGGGGAGATCAAGTTTTTTTTCAAAAGCTTCTTGTACATTATTATCTTGCGATTCGATGTAAGGAAACTCGAAAAGATCTCTCATGACTCCTTGCTTCACTTTTTCTAGAAGATAATGCTCAAAAAAGACAATTATCGCAACAGCGCGTTTTAAGTGGATTATCTTGCAACGCTCCTTTTTTCTGGGCAACTCCTCTGTTAACTGGTGACGATAGGCGTAGCAATCTTTTCGAATTGGGCAGCGAGAGCACATTGGTTTTTTGGAGCAAATAGTCGCTCCAAGCTCGATGAGTCCCTCCATCACAACCCACGGTTTCTCATCAGGAAGATGAGTTTCAACCCAGTTGACAATATTTTTTTTCTCTTCGATCCCTGTAAAACGGGCAACAACGCGCATCACATTCCCGTCAACAGCGGCAGCTTTTTGGTGGAAAGCGAAGCTTAAAATCGCTCCTTGCGTGTAGGGCCCAATTCCTTTAATTTGTAGCAGCTGCTGCGAGTTATTTGGGATATTTCCATCAAACTTATCTACTATTAACTGCGCGCCAGTGTGCAGATTACGTGCACGAGAGTAGTAGCCAAGCCCCTCCCAAAGCTTGATCACTTGATGCAGAGGCGCCGCGGCTAGTGCCTCAACTGTGGGGAAGGCTTTAATCCACCTCTCAAAGTAGGGCAAAACGACGGCAACTTGCGTTTGTTGAAGCATGATTTCAGAAACCCAGACAAAATAGGGATTTTGACTCTCACGCCATGGAAGATCACGCTTATGTGCTTCAAACCAAACTTTTAATTTTTCCGTTTGCATTGTTTGAAAGATACTATAATCTAAACGGAATGAAGAGAAAAGGACTATTCGTGGCAGCAACCGGGCAAAATGTTGGAAAAACAACTCTCTGCCTTGGAATGATTTCAGGCTTTCGCAAACACTATCCCCGCCTCGGATTCATTAAGCCAGTTGGACAGCAACATCAAAAAGTTGATGGTGGATTACTCGTTGACAAAGATGTGGTACTCTTTAAGGAATACTTCCACTTACCATCAAACTATGCTGACATGAGCCCGGTGATCTTTCCACAAGGCTTTACACGCGACTTTATCGATGGAAAAGTGAGTCGAGATGACCTAGTTGCTCGCATTCGTAAAAGCTATGAAACAATTTCTAAAGCAAATGATTTTACCTTAGTTGAGGGAACAGGACATGTTGGAGTTGGTTCAATTGTTGATCTCAATAATGCTCAAGTGGCAAGAGAGCTTGGCCTCAATGTAGTTCTCATAGCAGAGGGAGGGCTTGGAAGCGCTTTTGATCAGCTAGCTCTTAATCGTGCGCTTTGTTTGAAGATGGGGCTCAATGTTTCAGGTGTCATCCTCAACCGTGTTCTAGACCAAAAGCGCGAGATGGTGATTGATTACATGACACGCGCTTTAGCCCCATTAGATATTCCACTTATTGGAGCAATCCCCTACAACAAGCTTCTTTCAACCCCCTCGATGCAAGATTTTGAAGCTCTTTTTAAAACCTACCTTCTAGCTGGTGAAGACTTCCACTATCGCCATTTTACCTCTATGCGTCTTGTTGCCACCTCAGCTAAAATGTTTGCAGAGGTGGTCGGTCACGATGAACTCATTGTAACGCCAGCTACGCGAGAAGATATTATCCACGTGCTTTTGCAAAGAGATAAAGATACTAGAAAAGAGGAGCCAGAATATGGGCTTATCTTAACTGGAAGATATCCTCCAGAAAAAGAGCTCATCGAAAAGCTTAAGAGAGCTAAAATCCCAACGCTATACTGCGCTTATCCCACATTTGATGTGATGCTTATGATCAATACCTATACAGCTAAAACACAAAAAGAGGATGTTAAAAAAATTAAAATGGCCATTGACATTGTAGAGAGTCATCTCGACTTTAACTTATTAATGCAAGCAGCTGATTGACAAGAGCGTAGTTTAGGACACCTCTTTTCAAAGACTTGATTAAAAGGGCAATCTCCTTGAAATGTTTGATGCTGTTTTCCAACAGGTGCATATTTCTGAGATGAAGAGGGACCAAAAAAGCTGATTGTTGGAGTTGTTGTTGTACCACACAAGTGAAGTGGAAGTGAATCCATAGAAATAACTAGCTGACATCGATCCATCACCCGTTGCAAAAGTGGCAGTGATAGTTTAGGAAGTACCTTGGCATCAACAAATTGCTGCGATAACTCCTCCACTCTTTGACGCTCTAGTTCACTGCCCCAAATAAAATAGAGAGGGCCACTAATGTTTTTTAATTCGTTGATTAACTGATCATTTGGCAGCTGCTTATTTTTCCATGCAGCAGAAGGACAGACAAGGGTTGCTTTAGCCACGATAGTATTGAGAATAGCCTCTTCATCTTTTTCAATTTGAAAAAGGAATGGTTGCTCTTTAAACGGGTGCTTCTCTTGGAAAAAAGCTTGGATGATCGCGAGGTAGTCATCACGAATATTTTGCCCTTTTGGCGGATTGATATGTTTATTTGTAAAAAGGCAATTTGGCCACTCGGCCACACTTTTAAAGCCAAATCCAAATTTTAACTTAGCTTTCACCTTGGATAAAACCCATGCTGATTTGAGGTTTCCTTGAAGATCAAAGACAATATCATATAAAGGAAATTTGAGTTTTTGCCTCCTCCACCACTGTTTGCGCCACGCTTTAGTATCGATAATATGGACACGATCGATCATGGGATGACGCTCTACAAGAAGACGGAAGGGTTTTTCAACAACCCAATCGATCTGAGCATAGGGGCATTTATAACGCAGGTAGGCCAGCGCCTTAAAAGCGTGGATAATATCACCGAGAGAGGAGGTCTTCACAATAAGAAACTTCATGAAAAAATAGTGTGAAGGAGAAGGCTTTAATTCGCAAGTCTGCTATAATCTTCCGCATGAAAGTAAAATTTTACCCGATCAAACCGGTTAAGTTACTCCCCTATTTAAGAGAGGAGCTGCGTGGAGAGTGGAAAACAAAAGATTTGCGCTGGCTCATTGAGCATCAAAGATGCACCCTCAATGGCTTTGTAGAGCGTTTTTGTTCAACTCTGCTCAGAAAAGGTGACCAGGTTGAGATCTTTTTAGAGAAGCCTCCTACAAGCGAGGTGCCTATTATCTTTGAAGATGATGAGTTAATTGTTTGTAATAAGCCAGCTGCTATGACCTCGGAACAACTTGCTGAAAAACTTTCAGCTCTCATGGTTCACCGCTTGGATCGCGATACAACTGGAGTGTTTCTTTTGGCTAAAACTGAGTCCATGCAACTCAAACTTGAGAATCTTTTTCGAAATCGGGAGATCAAAAAATCTTACCTCGCTTTTGTTAGTCCCCCTCCAAAAAAGCGACACGGCCTGATTTCAAATCCTGTTGATGGAAAAGAAGCACAAACAAGCTGGACACTTGTCAAGCGATATAAGACAAGAGCCTTGCTGCGTTGTCAACCAAAGACAGGACGCACTCATCAAATTCGCATCCACCTACAAGCTGTTGGCACCCCTATTGAGGGAGATGTTGACTTTGGTGGACGCTTTCAATCTCGGCATCGCCCTCTACTGCATGCTGAAAAAATCAGTTTTGATAACAGGAGCTTTTCAGCTCCCCTTCCCCTCGATATGGAGAGCATATGACACTGAAAATTGATCTAAAAGGAAAACGCGCCTTTATTGCCGGAATTGGTGATGACCAAGGCTTTGGCTGGGCGATTGCTAAAACACTTGCAGAAGCGGGATGTGAAATCCTCGTTGGCACCTGGACACCCATCCTAAGAATCTTCACAACAGCCCTAGAGGCTGGAAAGTTTGATGAGTCGCGCAAATTAAGTGATGGATCTCTTCTCACTTTTGCAAAAGTCTACGCACTTGATGCGGCCTACGACAAACCAGAAGATGTACCAGAAGAAGTTCGCGAAAACAAACGCTACAAAAGCGCTGATGGTTACACAGTTTCAGAGGTTGCAGCCCAGGTTGAAAAAGACTTTGGAAAGATCGACTTTTTAATTCACTCTCTTGCCAATGCACCAGAAATTAAAAACTCACTTTTAGACACCTCAAGAAAAGGCTATCTTGCAGCAATTAGTGCCTCTTCCTACTCTTTCATCAGTCTTCTTTCTCACTTTGGACCGCTCATGGGTAAACAGGGATCCACCATTTCTCTAACTTACCTAGCATCTGAACGTGCTGTGCCTGGTTATGGTGGCGGTATGAGCTCAGCTAAAGCAGCTCTTGAAAGTGACACCCGCATGCTTGCCTTTGAAGCTGGTCGCAAATGGGGCATCCGCGTCAACACAATCTCTGCAGGAGCGCTCGCAAGCCGTGCCGCACGTGCTATTGGCTTCATCGATCGCATGATCAACTACAGCAAAAAGTCCGCTCCCATTCCTAAAGCAATTGAAGCAGAGCAAGTTGGCCATAGCGCAGCCTTCCTACTATCAAACCTCGCCTCTGGAATTACAGGTGTGACACTCTACGTCGACAATGGTATGCATGCAATGGGTGTTGGTGGAGAAATGCTTGAGACGGGAGATTAGGTTATTAATATTTTGTAAATTGGCAGATTTTTTTTTGAAAAAAAAAGAGGTCCAAAGGCATTAGCTTGTAAACATTGTTATCAAACCTCTTGACGATTCAAAAAAGCTAAATATACTCATCCAAGCTCAAAATAAGACTTTTGGCTTGGATGAGTATATTTAGCAATAACTATAGAGGCGGTTGCAAAATTTCGGCCTTTTTCGGAGCGATCAGCTGCTCTGAAAATAGACGCGCAAGATAAGGCGATTTAATAATCGGATAGCTCTCTAACCCTTCATCTACACCTAGTTTAATCACGTGTATGAGCCGACCATTGTCGAGTATTAAGCACTGCGTATTGCAGTAATAACTATAGGCGTTTAAACTTCCCTCTGTATACCATAAAGTGCAGCTTTCACCACCTGATAGCGTACATGTCACGGTCCCATTAGGATTGATAACAGCACGAACAATCTGAAAATCGCCATGAGATCTAAAATCTATGATGCCACCTAAGGCTTCCGCCGCTGCTTCAGCTTCACATACCTTCCAGTTCGGAAGCGCAATAGAGGCCTGATCTGAAAATAGACGCGCTAAATAAGGCGATTCAGTGATCAGATACTTCTCTATCCCTTCACCTGCATCTAGGCTAATCACGTGTATGAGCTGACCCTTTTCGAGTATTAAGCACTGCGTATTGCAGTTATAACTATAATCTCTGACCCTTCCTTTTGTATAACTTAAAGTGACTGTTGTACCACTTGATAGCGTAAATGTCGCAGTGTTGTCATCAGAATTGATAACAGTCTCAACAATCCGAAGATCGCTTTGAAGTCTAAAACCTGCGGTATCACCTAAGGCAGCCACCGCTGCTCCATTCCTAGGACCATCGTGGATAGAACATTCAGCCTCAGAACTATCATGAAGTTTAGAACCCCCAATGCAACGTGAAGCAATAGCAGCAATCAAAGCTAAGCCAGCAACACCTGTTCCAACGTAGCATCCTATGAGGCCTGCCGAACTAACTTCAAAGGCTCCAAAGTACGCCGCTAGAGTAATACCAAGCATAGCAACGGTGGCGATTGCAAGTACTGAGA
>CAMAUB010000039.1 GCA_945861315.1 Chlamydia trachomatis | reverse complement strand
GGTATGAACTCTAATGTATGAGTTTTTAATACGATAATCCTAAAGATATAACTGTTCCTATGGTCGCTTTGGACCAACATGCTTTATTAAATTTTGATTTTATTCTAATGGATATAGAAGGAGCGGAATTCCTGGCTTTGAAAGGCATGCCCGATCATTTGAAACATTGTAAAAATTTAATCATAGAATATGTGACGTATCATTTGGCAAACATCGCTCAAATTTCAAATGAAGAGTTTTTAGGACCCATTACCCCCCATTTTGATTCTATGAAAATAATCGGCTCCGCTCGGGCGTATTCCAGGAATGAGTTTTTATCCGATAAACAGATTTCCGCAGATATCCTTTTTCAGAAAACTTTGGAAAGAAAATAAACGTGGCTCTCAAAGATTTCATCGGTTTTTAATTTGCCTATTTTCCACATGAAGCGCTATTCTTCCAAGGTATGAACGAGCATTATGTTGAGTCTACTCTGGCAAAAGAAGATCTGACATATGAAGTTCCCTTGAGACCTCAGACTTTAGACGAGTTTATGGGGCAGGATGAAGTTAAAGAGAGACTCAAAGTGTTCATTGGCGCGGCAAAAAAGCGTGGCGAAGCCCTTGGACACGCCCTTCTTTCAGGTCCTCCTGGTCTTGGTAAGACAACTCTTGCAAACATTATTGCTAAATCAATGGGAACTTCTATTGTAATCACTTCAGGTCCGACGCTTGAGAGAGCTGCAGATTTGGCTGGAATTTTGACAAATTTACAAGAGGGGGATATTCTTTTCATTGATGAGATTCATAGATTGAGTCGAGTTTTAGAAGAGTATCTATATCCTGCTATGGAAGATTTTGTGCTCGATTTGATGATTGATTCTGGCCCAAATGCCCGCTCTGTCCAAGTGAAGCTCAATAAGTTTACTCTAATCGGGGCAACAACACGTTCAGGTCAGATAACAGCGCCCATGCGCTCTCGTTTTGCATTTACTACCCGTTTAGACTACTATAAGCCCATAGTCTTAGAAAAAATCTTGACCCGTTCAGCCTCGATCCTTAAGCTAGGCATAGATCCAAGTGGAATTGCCGAGATTGCCAAAAGAGCGAGGGGGACTCCTCGCATTGCAAATAACTTGCTTCGCTGGGTACGTGACTTTGTCGAAATGAGAGATCATGTTTCTGTCGATCGAACTGTCGTCAAAAAAGCACTTGAGATGTTGGCTATTGATGAAAAAGGACTTGATGAAATAGATAAAAAGATTCTTGACGTGATCATTGACCATTATGGAGGAGGTCCTGTCGGTCTTAACACCCTTGCTGTGGCTATTGGGGAGATGGGGCAGACAATTGAAGAAGTATACGAGCCCTTTCTTATTTTACAGGGCTTAATCAAACGAACACCGCGAGGTAGAGTGGCAACGCCTCTCGCCTATCAGCATATGAAAAGGAAAATAGAAAGATGAAATTAGGACAGTTATTTGTAGTAGCAGCGCTTCTATTGTCGACAGTCGAAGCGGCAAAAGTGTATGGACCTTCTGAAGAAGCTCTTCCACCTGTAGGGCCAAAAATTCGTGTGCTTATTGCACATGCGGTTCCCTCAGCTTTAGTTGAGGCGAAAGGAGCTTACCGTGTCATTCGCCCCGAGAGCGGAACACAAATTAGCTTAGGCTTGGTGGGTAAGCGCTACATTGTACATGCAATTGATAGTGGTTTGCGCTGGGGAGAAGAGTATCCAGACGTCTCTCAATTCACTATTTATCCTGCTAATCGGCAGACTATATTCTATGTCAATGGCTATCAATATAAAGGCTCATTAAGCGTCTATCTTGATCAAAATCATAGGGTGACTATTGTTAATGAAGTACCAATTGAAGATTATCTTCAAGCAACTCTTGCTCTAAAGCTTGATCGCATCCTTTCTAGTGAAGCTATGTCAGCTATGACAATTGCTGCTAGAACAGAGGCGTATGCAGCAACTTTATCTGGACGTTCTTCTAAAGCTCCTTGGGATGTAAAAGCTACGGATGTAGGTTATTTCGGTAATGGAGTTGCCTTGCAGAAGAACCAAGTGGAAAAAATTGTTGAAAATACACGCTTTATTGTGATGGAAGCTGCAAATGGTAGCCCTATCGCTTCTGTTCGTTTGATCGCTTCAAAAGTTGAAGAGCTTGCACAAGCAGGTCAAGATGCTAAGCGCATTTTAAATACATGTTACCCTCACATGCAGTTGAATGTAACAACAGATCCAACTAAACGTTAAAAGCACTAATTCTTTAGAATAACGGCGCTATTGGGCGTTAGAAGGTATGTTGGTTCCTTTATTACAACTCCCTCTAAATGAACTTCGTCTAAAGTGGTATCGACAAGTCGATACCACTTTTTCTTTTTGGGAGGAAGTTGAATTTTTATATGTTCATAGTGTGCATTGAAAGCAATATAAAGGGTTTGATGCTTTTCCTTGTCTACAAGAGAGAAGGCTATCAGGCGGCTATGTTCACTCCAGTCAGGTTTTTTCTGTTCTACACCATGCCAGGTGATATCTTGATCTTTTAGAAATTGAGCGCGGTGCAATAGTTTATGATTTTTTCGCAGTTCAATCAGTTTTTTACAAAAGTTAAAGAGGGCGCGATTGTTTTCTAGGGTGTCCCACTGAAACCAATTGAGTCGAGAATCGTGTCCCCATGTGTTGTTGTTACCACCTTTAGAATGTCCATACTCATCTCCCATCAAGAGCATGGGTACTCCTTGAGAGACAAATAAAGAAACAAGAAAATTGCGAATTTGTCTTGCTCGTAACTCTAAAATCTTTGGGTCATCGGTTAACCCTTCAGCCCCGCAGTTCCAGCTCTCATTATTATTGTCTCCATCTCGGTTTTCTTCCCCGTTGGCCTCATTGTGCTTTTCGTTATAGGAAACTAAGTCAGCAAGTGAAAAGCCATCATGAGAAGTAATAAAATTTATGCTATGGTAAGGTTTGCGGTCTTTTCCATAAAGATCCTCCGATCCACATAGGCGTGTAGCAAAAGCGCCAATCTCTTTATCTGTTCCTTTGATGAAACGACGCACGTGATCTCGAAATTGACCATTCCATTCAGCAAAGCGTCCATATGCAGGAAACGAGCCAACTTGATAAAGTCCTCCCGCATCCCAAGCCTCAGCAATGAGCTTTGTGCTCGCTAATACGGGATCGCAAGCAAGAGATTCAATAAGTGGTGGGTGGGAGAGAGGCATTCCATCATTGGAGCGTACAAGCGAAGAAGCTAAATCAAAACGAAATCCATCAACATGCATCTCCTTCACCCAATAGCGAAGTGACTCTCTAATAAACTCTCGTGCAATGGGATGATTCGCATTGAATGTATTTCCACATCCAGAAAAATTATAGTAGTGACCATCAGGCGTCATCATGTAGTAGACTTCATTTTCAAATCCTTTGAAAGAGTGGCGTGGTCCACGCATATCTCCCTCAGCAGTATGGTTGTAGACAACATCTAGGATCACCTCAATCTGATGTTTATGAAGCTCTTTTACTAAATGCTTAAAATCTAAAATGCTCCCGTAGCGTCTCATAGGAGAGAAGAAGTTCAAAGTTGCATAGCCCCAATAATTACAGAGTGGCTCTTTTGTAACTGGATTGAGAAATGGAGAGTCGTTCTCATTAAATTCATGGATAGGCATTAATTCAACTGCATTGACGCCAAGCTCTTTAAGATAGGGGATTTTTTCAATAAGCCCTAAAAAGGTGCCAGGATTTTTCACATTACTAGAAGGGTCATTTGTAAATCCTCTAGTGTGCATCTCATAAATGATCAAGTCTTGAAATGGGATATTTGGATGAAAGTCGTCCTCCCAATTAAAAGGTTCAAGAGGCTGAACAATTCCAAAATTGGAGTTTTTTTTCTCCTTCCACTTTGTTGGAGAGTCGAGCTGTTTTGTGTAAGGATCATGCAGAATAGAGCGATTATTAAAAAAAAGGCCAGCAAAAGGGTCATAGGGGCCGTCAACTCGATAGCCATAGCGCGTATCAGGTGGAAGATCAAACACAAAGATATGCCAGACGTCACCCGTTTTATTAGTACGAGGGTCAAGAAAGATATCCTCATCATCGCATATAAGTGTGACGGATGTCGCATGTTTTGAAAAGATAGAAAAATTGATTCCATTATGGTGTTTACTAGTACCAAATGGTAGTGGAAATCCACGGCTGAATTTAAAATTTTTCTTCATTAAACCCCATTTAATCATGTTGTAAAAATAAGGTCCATGCTATAAATTATGAAAAAAATAAGGAAGGTCAACCTATGTCATTTGAAAACGCTAAAGAAAATTTAAAAGAATTCGGCAAAGAACTCGGCCTAGAAGGCTTACAGTATGATGAGAATAATACCTGTATTCTAGGAATTGATGATGAATTTTCGATGCATCTTACATATGAGCCTAATTCAGACCGTCTATATGTTTACTCTCCCCTTCTTGATGGCCTACCAAAGAACGAGCGAATCCTTCTTAAGCTATATGAAAAACTTTTAGAAGGTTCTATGCTAGGCGGTCAGATGGCTGGCGGCGGTGTTGGTGTTGCGGTCAAAGAAGAATTGATTTTGTTGCACTGCGTGATTGACATGGCTTATGCCGTGCCTTCACTTCTTAGAGCTTTTGCTCCTCTTTATGTTGAGACAGTCGAAAAATGGCGCACAGTTTGCCGCGACATCTCCGAAGGACGTGAGCCAACAGTTGATACAATGCCGAAGCCTCCTAAGTCTAACCAGCCACCTCCAATACCTGGAGCTGGTATCCGTGCTTAAAACTATACTCATCCAAGCTCAAGTTCTCATTTTGAGCTTGGATGAGTATTTTTTAGTTCTCTATAGTAAGAGATAAATCCACCCTTATAAAGGTCTCGATTCCAGGGGTTCTCGGCCTCCTGGATATAGCGATGAAGTAGAGAGGAAAGATTTGGGTCGTTGGTATGAATTTTTTTAGCTAAAACAGCGCTCTCTTGAATTAGGGTTGCTAGTACGGCGTGTGGGTGGCGACCTAGAATATAATGGAGAAAAGTACGGTTAGATTGTAAAACGGCTATTCCCTCTTCAAAAATGGCAAAAAGAGCAGCAAGGGGATCTATGACTTTCTCCTCCTTGTCTACTACAGGCTCTTCCCAAATTTTGGCATCTAATTCATTGATTTCGCGTTGAAGGATCTCAATCTTAAATTTTTTTGAATTAATAGCTTGAGTGTATCCAGCAATTTTTTTTGGATTATAGCATTTGATGCGCTGCTCCATCTCTTGATCATCTAAGAGTTGGGACTTCAGCTGAGTTAGTTTTTGGTAAAGTTCTTCTCGTTTTTCTTCCATTTATTAGGAGAGTTTAGTATTCTTCGCCTAAAAGTTCAAAGGAAAGGTTATGAATATTGTAGAAATAGCAGGGTTTTTGGGTGCGGATGCTGAAGAACGATTTACAGCAACTGGCAAGCGCGTTGTCTCACTACGTGTTGCGGCAAAGGCTCGACAAGGTGGAAAAGATGAGACGATTTGGTGGCGTGTCAATATTTGGGGAGATCGCTACGACAAATTACTTCCTTACTTAAAGAAAGGAAGCTCAGTCATTATTATAGGTGAGATGTCCAAGCCTGAAATTTATACAGCAAAAGATGGTGCTCCACAAGTTTCTATGTCGATGACAGCGGAAATCATCAAGTTTAGTCCATTTGGAAAACCTGAACGCGATAAGCAAGATCAACCACACATGGCAGCGACCTCACCAGAAGAGCAGTTTGCGGCATATGGTTCAAGTGAATCTGGAACGACTGGAGATGACCTTCCATTTTGATTAATTTCTCTTCAACAACAGAACTGAAAAAACGAAAAGAGGCAGATCTCACTGTTTTTCCATTTTGGAATCCACCAAAAAAAACAGTTCCAGCGGCAGTCCCAGCTGCAACCTTGAGCACTTTTGCAGCATCCTTGCAGGTTCCAATTGAAGCTGGAGATTTTGAGGGAAAAGAGGGAGAAACAACTCTTCTTTATACTAAAAGTGGAGTGGAAAAGCGTATTCTTCTACTAGGTCTTGGACCTTTGGAAAAGTTGAGTGTCGAAGTCTTGCGTCGCGCTTATAGCGCTGTTGCTAAACTTTGCCAAACAATGCGCATTACTAAAATCAACCTTGTTCTTCCCACACTTTCTCAAATAAGAGATATGAGTGCGGCTGAATGCATTAAAGGTGTTGTTGAAGGAATTTTACTTACAAACTATCGCTTTGAGCAGCTTCATTCCGTAAAAGAAGAGACTATTTTATTAAAGAGTGTCCAGTTGATTGGGATGGTCCCAAAAATGATGGAAACTGTAAAAGAAGCTCAAACAATTGCTCAAGGAGTCTATTTTTCACGTGATTTGACAAATGGAAGTGCACATGAGATCACACCCGAGTATTTAGCAAAAAGCGCGAAAGAAATTGCTGCCAAACATAAAACAGTTACCGCAACTATTTTGGATCGAGCAGCTATTTTAAAAGAAAAAATGGGGTTGTTAGGCGCTGTCTCAGCTGGTTCTATTGTTGAGCCGCGACTAATCATTTTGTCCTACAAAGGACATCCAAAATCCAATGAACATACAGTGATTATTGGAAAAGGAATTACCTATGACACAGGTGGGCTAAATCTAAAGCCGACAGGAAGCATGGAGACGATGCGTGATGACATGTCTGGAGGAGGAGTTGCTCTTGCAACTATTGCAACAGCTGCTACCCTCGGTTTGAAGGTGAATGTCACAGCGCTTGTCCCTGCAACAGAAAATTCAATCAGCTCCAAAAGCTACAAGCCCGGAGATGTCTACACTGCCCACGACGGTACAACCGTTGAAATCGGTAATACAGACGCTGAGGGGCGACTTGTTCTTGCTGATGCTATTTCCTACGCACAAAAATATCTTAATCCAAGCCGCATGATCGATTTTGCTACCCTGACAGGTGGTGTTGTTGTTGCTCTTGGCAACGGCATTGCAGGGCTCTTTACCGATGATGATCGCTTGGCTCAAGCCTTAAAAGTAGCCTCTGATTCAACTCATGAACCCCTTTGGCGGATGCCTCTTTATCCACCCTATGAAGAGAAGCTCAAATCAGAAATTGCCGATATTAGCAATGTTGGAGGCAGGGCCGCTAGCTCCATTACAGCTGCCCTTTTTCTCAAGCATTTTGTCGATAAAAAGATCCCCTGGGCCCACATCGATATCGCTGGAACCGCCTTTTTAGACAAAGAATTTCACTACTGGCCCAAAAATGGGGTTGGTTTTGGAGTACGACTTATGATCGATTTTCTAAAAAGCTAGGTCTCTCATTTTTAGATATTTAGCATTCATTCTCTCGGCTCAGAGGAAAAAAAATAAAAATAAAGACTAAAGTCTCTCGTACAATATGCCGATAGATCGAGTAGGCAATTGCTGAAAATAAACAGATAGGAGGCAAATCATGCTAAGACGCCAACGACGAAAAGCTTCGGCTTCTTCTAGTACACGTCGCACAGCGAAGCGCTCAACAGTTAAGCGCACAACTCGCAAAAAGACAACAGCTAGCCGTAGCGCAACAACTGCTAAAAAAGCAGCTCCAAAGCGTAAAGCAGCTCCAAAGCGCAGAAAAGCAGCAGCTAAGACAGCAGCAGCTCCAAAGCGTAAAACAGCAACTAAGCGTAAGGCTGCTACAAAGCGTAAGCCAGCTGCTAAACGTAAAGCTGCTCCAAAGCGTAGAAAAGTAGTAGCTAAGAAAGCTGCTCCAAAGCGTAAGCCAGCTGCTAAGCGTAAAGCAGCTCCAAAGCGCAAAAAAGTAGTAGCTAAGAAAGCTGCTCCAAAGCATAGAAAGACAACTGCTAAGCGTAAAGCTGCTCCAAAAAGACGTAAAGCTACTAGCTCTAAGGTCCATAAAGGAACAGCTGTCAGCGCTGCGCCAAGACATGCTTCAAGACATACTTCAGGACGCCGTGTTGTAAGAAGCCGTTCATTAGCACAAAGACGTAGTCCCCGTAACCAAGTTTGCTAATACGTAAATTGACTTTTTGTCTTTTTAGTGGCAGGATTGATATCCTGCCACTTTTTTTTGTGGCAAAGGGTAATATGAAGACCTCTGATTTAAAGCAAATTGATTCAAAAGCCCCTCTATGCCTTATTATCTGCGAGGATGAACAGGAGAGAGAAGAGGGCGTTAACGCCTATTCAAGAACTATAAGTGTCACCCTCGACCCCGAATCATTTGGAAAGTTTGGACAGGAGGTGGAAACTATTCCTATGCATCAACATGTGGTGCTTTTCAAGCGGGTTGATCAACTCAAAAATGATCAACTAGATCAGATTATCTGCTATGCCAAAAACCCAAATAAACATATTTTCGTTTGCCTCACGGCAGCCCAACTTACAGGAAATTTAGTCAAGGCTGTTGAAAAAGAAGGGGTTGTCTATTCTATTCCAAAAGAGAAGCCATGGGATCGAGAAAGGCGTCTAGCGGATAGCTTCTCCCATGCAGCAGCTAAAGAGGGAGTTGTCTTTCCTCTTGATGTGTCAATGGACTTTGTAAAGGCTTTTGGGACCGATAAGACTCTGCTTCAAACAGAGCTTGAAAAACTCATCTGCTACGTTTGTGAACGCAAAGAGATTACCCGCGCTGATATAAAGGCTGTCTCAGTCCCACTTCCTAGGCAAACCTTTTGGGAGCTTGCCGACGCTATTTTTGCCCGCAATTTTAAAATGGCTTATCAAGTGACTTGCGAGCTTCTTCATGAGGGGGTTAGTATCTTCCCTATTCTAAGTAGTTTGCGCACGCAAGCTGAGATGGCTCAAAAGATACTAACACTTGTAGCCCAAGGTGGGCAAGAGTGTATACAAAAAGAGTATCCCTATCTAAAAGGGCGCCTTTATGACAAAAAAATTGCTCTTTATCATGGCTATGGAACCTTCCGCTTACTACAGCTTCAACAAGCTTTGTTTAAAAGTGAGCTTGAAGCTAGAGATAGCATGCACGAACCACTATTTATCTTAGAAAAACTCTTAACACGGATTATACCCACGCAGGATTTAAAATTTGCACAACACAAAAGCTTTCGCACTTGAACAATCCAAAATGGCTAAATATTAGACATTTTAGATCGTTCAAGCCCGGTGGCATTATAGTCGATTAAATCCGGAATGATAATTTTGACGCAGGTCAAAATTATCATTCCGGATTTAATCGACTATAATGGGTACTACTAAGCTTCCTCGGCATCTGGGGCAGACTTCGAACCTAAATTTATACCCGTAATCAGTTCCAGACGCAGCAAACGAGCCCGGAATTGAACAATACTAGCCCGCAATTCAACAATACGCGGATCCCATGCCAATGGCGGGAGAGCAGACGTTCCTGGGCCCCCAGACATATCATCGCTCTGCTGTTCTTCAGATCTCACTTCATCTTCAACAAACTCTTGCGGATCAACAGTATTGCTAACAAGACCCATCTTAGAGGTAAAGCAACCATTTTTCTGT
>CAMAUB010000038.1 GCA_945861315.1 Chlamydia trachomatis | reverse complement strand
TAAAAGTGCTGTACCAAGGCCTGTAACCAATCTTTTTGTTAAAGTGGTTAATCCTTTTTTAGCACCTCCCTCAAGAGCTTCTTTGATTGCAGCATCAGAAGCTTTTTTGGCGCTAGTTTGAAGTGCTTTATTAGATTCAGCACTATCTTGTGCATCAAATAGAGTGCTTTCATCAGTCGTACTCTCAGGACTCATGGAAGCTTCTTCCGCATCTTCGATAGAAGCTGCAGGTTGGGCAGCTGGTGCCCCCTCTTCAGCTGCAACATCAGCTGGTTCGCTTTCATCAGCACCTTTAGATGTTTGAGCGGCGACTGTTTCTGCTGCTTCTGGCTCCTCCATTGCATCTTCAGCACTAGTACCAAGAACTCGTGTAAAGGTCATTGTACCGTCTTTAGCGATCGTAAGAGTATCTGTCGTTGTTTGAGTTGTAACTTCCGCGGAACTATCAGTGCTTGCTGCAACTACTGCTTCAGTTGTAGCTTCAGTTGTAGCTTCAGTTGCAGCTTCAGTTACTGATACAGTACCAGCTGCTGCACCAGCACCAGTACCAGCACTCACTCCAGCTTCAGCGCCGGCTACAGCGCCAGCAGCTATAGCTGGTGCAACTGATGCAGCAATAGCGGCTACAGTTGCCACGATCATGACGATCATGACAATCATTAAAATTTTATCCACCTCTTTCATGTGCGCTTCTTTAGCTTCAGCGGCATCATATTTTTCAACAGCTGCTGTTTGTGCTTTAATTGCTAGATTTGACTGTTCAAGAGTTGTTTGTGCAAGTCCAATGTCTTGTTTTTGAGTTTGTGAAAGCTGAATTTCAGCGTCTTGAGCTGACGAGGCAAGAGCTATAAAGATTGCAGCAAAGGCTGTAGCGAGAACTTGAAGTGCTTCTGCTTCTGTTGAATTGCTCTTTGGAAGTTGAGGTCGTTCTCCTGACTTAACTAGCGAGAGAGAGGGGTCTATTTGTTGCTCACTTTTGGCAAGTGTATCAATCTTCTTCGTATCCATTTTTTGACCAGCAGCAGGGCGGATCATTATGCGAAGAGGTAAGCTTTCTTGATTAATGGTGTTGACCGTATTATTAGTGAACATATTTTCCACCCTTTTGTTACAAATAACAATTTATTAAAAAGTCTTAACCATTATAGTCTATTTTTGAATTAAATTCAATTATATATTAATAGTTATTAATATATTAATATTGTCTTTATATTAATGGGTGAGGCTAATCGGTGAGTAAAGAAAGTATGAAAATAGCCCGAGGAAGATATACCTAATCATGACAGAGCAAGAGTGTTAGTGTCTGATCGCTTGTTGCGCGTTGACGGCAATCTCTTGGAAGGCCGAAGAGATGTTATAGAAGTCTTGAACAGCCGTATTTGCACCGCCCGCTTCTTCTGAGACAAGTTGTCCAGCTTGCTTCATTGCTTGCTGAACTACGTTAAGAATTTGTGATACTTGAGATTGAGTTGAGGAAGCGTGAGCTGCAGAGGCTTGAAGGACGGCCAACTCATTATAGACTTTACTAAGTTCAACGCTCATAATTCCTTTAACGAGCATAGGAGAGCTTAAAAGTGCTGTACCAAGGCCTGTAACCAATCTTTTTGTTAAAGTGGTTAATCCTTTTTTAGCACCTCCCTCAAGAGCTTCTTTGATTGCAGCATCAGAAGCTTTTTTGGCGCTAGTTTGAAGTGCTGAATTCAATTCAGCTCTATCTTGTGCATCAAATAGAGTGCCTTCATCAGTCGTACTCTCAGGACTCATAGAAGCTTCTTCCGCATCTTCGATAGCAGCTTCAGGTTGGACAGCTCGTGCCCCAGGCTCAGCTGCAACATCAGCTGGTTCGCTTTCATCAGCACCTTTAGATGTTTGAGCAGCGACTGTTTCTGCTGCTTCTGGCTCCTCCATTTCATCTTCAGCACTAGTACCAAGAACTCGTGTAAAGGTCATTGTACCGTCTTTAGCGATCGTAAGAGTATCTGTCGTTGTTTGAGTTGTAGCTTCCGCGGAAGTATCAGTGCCTACTTCCACTGCTGCTTCAGTTGCACCTTCAGTTGCAGCTTCAGTTACAGATATAGAACCAGCTGCCGCGCCAGCACCAGCACTCACTCCAGCTTCAGCACCGGCTACAGCACCAGCAGCTATTGCTGGTGCAATTGATGCAGCAATAGCGGCCACAGTCGCCACGATCATGACGATCATGACAATCATTAAAATTTTATCCACCTCTTTCATGTGCGCTTCTTTAGCTTCAGCAGCATCATATTTTTCAACAGCTGCTGTTTGTGCTTTAATTGCTAGATTTGACTGTTCAAGAGTTGTTTGTGCAAGTCCAATGTCTTGTTTTTGAGTTTGTGCAAGCTGAATTTCAGCGTCTTGAGCCGATGAGGCAAGAGCTATAAAGATTGCAGCAAAGGCTGTGGCTAGAACTCGAAGTGCTTCTGTTTCTGATACTTTTGTACCAGTAGGCATCGTTGCGCTAGCTAGCTGTGGGCGTTCTCCTGTTTTAGTAACCGAGATAGGAGAGCTCTCTTGCTCAGCTTTTGTAATGGTATCAACAGCTTTTCCCCGGGTAACCTTCGTTTCCTCAGGACCTTTTGGCACAAATGGAGATAATCTTGGACTGACTGGAGGTACACCTTGTCCACTGATACTTCCTGGATCTCCCATTCTACCCTCTACTTCTTAGGTTTGATCTTTGATTTTAGAGATGTTCTGATCAATTTGCATCGTTCCATCAGTTTTTTATACTCGCCACTTCGATCTTCTTCGCAAATAGCAATTGTTATATCAAGAAACCGAGAGGCATCTTCAGGAGACTCTAAATTTAAAAAACAGTCTGCTAAGTAAAAAGCAGGCATTGGATTGAAAGGCTCGAGCGAGAGGGCCGTAAAGAATCCAAGCGAAGCATTAATAAAGTCTTTAATTTGATGATAGGAAGCTGCTAATCCATAAATGAAGCGGAAAGAATTTGGGTTGATTCTCGCAAGCATTTGGAAGAGGGCAAGAGATTCATTGTATCGACCTTGCTCATAGTAGTCATGAGCAATAACATAAATCTCTTCTTGCATCGAAACGGTGATTCCTGCAGCTTCATGAAGTGATTTGCCTTTGTCCATTTCTTCAAGGATTTTTGCAGCTGTGGCCTCTATATTTTCTTCAGTGAGCGTGTCTAAAACTTGATTAAATGCATTTTTTTCCATAACTTCATTCTACTATTAAACAATTTAATATATCAAATTATTATATAATAATTATTGATGAAAAAGATAATTACAAGTGGCATTATTTTACAAAAACTTAATGAAAAAAGAATGGAAATTCGTTACTGGTTGCGAGTTCATCCAGACTATCTCTATTTCTTCTATTTTATATTTCATAATCTTAAGCCTTATCATTTTAACTGTAGATATGCTGAACATAATTGTCATCTGATCATGAAACTTGGGAAGGGGCAGTGGATTGATGCAACCTACAAGGGGGAGCTCAAAAGCGTCTTTGGTCTCATTCCAAAGGGTTGGTTAATTTTATATGCAATTTTGTCTCTTGGGGCAACGCGAGCTAGAGTCCAACGGGCGATTTATACCACTTTTTTAATCTACTCTTTAGAGGTGAATAATCCTTTCTCTAAAGCTCTTCTTCTCCATTTTCTTAAGCATAAAGAGAGGTTTTTAAAGAATTTACTCAATCGTAGTCCCGTAGATAAGAGAACAAATAAGGCGATGGAGTTAGAGCTAGATGCCTATTTAAGAAGCTCTTACCTGCAATTAAGAATTATTGAAAAAATGCACAAGGCTACGAGAGGGCAGAAAAAAAAAGAGATCATTGAGAGGGCAAAAGAGGGAATTGCCTCCGGCCTTCCTCCTCTTATAACGACTACAGGTCAATCGGGCACCTATTTTATAAGAGGAAAAAATAGAGAGCTTTTAGGGGTGTTTAAACCATTTGATGAAGAAATAGGAGCTCCTAATAACCCACTTGGACATCTCCTGCAGGGGGCTCTTGGTCAAAGGAGGATACGAAAGACAGCACGAACAGGTGAATCTGCACATCATGAGGTTGCCTCTTATCTTGTTGATGATTTTTTTGGGTTTGGATTGATTCCTCCAACCTACTACGCTTGCTTTGAATCAGATGTTTTCTTTTGCAATCATGAAAAAAGAGATAAACAGCTTAGCAGGAAGGTTAAGTTAGGCTCTTTTCAAGAATATATCGAGGGTTTTATTACTGTACCGATGGCAAATGATCAGCAACTCCATGCAATCAAATTGCTTGAGTATCAGATGTTGATGGTTCTTGATATGATCATTGGGAATTTAGATAGAAATTCTGGAAATATATTTATTGGAAATGGGGAGCTTGCAGCAATTGATCATGGTCTTACCTTCCCAGACAACCTAAAAGAGCCTCTTTCAACATGGTGGTGGGCAGCTCCATTTTTACGAGAGTTTCCAATTAATTCTTCTTTGCTAGCTCTTTTAAAGCGCTTTCCTTTTGATGAGCTTGCGTGGAAGTTGAGAAAGAGGTGTTTCATAGAGCTTGGCGCTATTGACAGAATGAGGGAGAGGCTCGCTCTTTTTTCAGAAGGGCTCGATGCAGGCCTTGTTCCCTTTCGCTTGATTGAATTGATGAATGAGAGGCATTTGGCACCTCTGCTTGATTTGCAGACAACTCTTCCTTTTAGGGCAAAAGAGGTGGTGAGAAATTACATTGCAGAGTTATAAACGCAAGCATGCCTAAAATACGTATTCTAAGTGATCAAACGATCAATCAGATCGCTGCTGGTGAGGTGATTGAGAATTCTGCATCTGTGGTTAAAGAGCTGGTTGAAAATGCCCTCGATTCTGGGGCAACATCGATTAAGATAGAAACTAAGGGAGCTGGACGCAGCTTGATCCGCGTTGTTGATGATGGGTGTGGGATGGATCAAGACGATCTAGTTCTTGCTCTGGAAAGACATGCAACTTCCAAAATAAATGTCGTTGAAGATTTGGAAAATATTCATTCCTTGGGGTTTAGGGGTGAAGCGCTTCCATCTATTGCTTCTGTATCTAAAATGTTGTTGCAAAGTAGTTTAGGTGATCGAGGTGCTTGTATTGAAGTGGCTGGAGGAAAAGTTGGTCAAATTCTCCCTTATGTACGAACACGGGGAACGACTGTAGAGGTGCGCTCCCTTTTCTATAATGTGCCAGTGAGAAGGAAATTCCAGAAGAGTGTGGCATCCGACGTGGCTGAAATTCATAAGTGTCTAACAAAAACGGCTCTAGCTCATAATGGGCTTCATTTGTGCTGGGTTCACGAAGGAAAGGTACAATTTGAACTTACTAAAGAGATGAATCTCTTAGATAGAATCGGCGTTGTTTTAGGAAATGAGTTGGCAGACAATCTAATTGAGGTTAAAGAACTTGGATACATTTCTAAGCCAACGTATCATCGCCCAAATAAAACAGGGCAATACTTGGCGATCAATCAAAGGGCGCTGAACTCCCCATTTATTTCTCAAAAAGTCTTAGAGTCTTATAGCACACGTCTTCCTATCAAGCGCTTCCCGATGTTTGTATTTCAGCTATCTTTTGCTCCTGATTGGATAGATGTGAATGTGCATCCTCAAAAGCGAGAGGTGCGCCTGCGGGAGCACGCGCAGATTACTTCCCACATTGTTGATTCTGTAGAAAAAGCATTGGGGGGAGGAAGAAGTTCCATGAAGACGATTTTTTTTGAAGAGAATAAGAATAAGGAGTTTATAGCTTCAGTTGTGGAAGAGCAGGTAGCATATCAAATCTCAGAATTTGAACAGCCAAAACTTTTGACGACTCCAAAAGAAGTCATTGCTGTTCTAGGTAATACGATTGTGGTGCGTGAGAGTTATGGAATGCGTCTTTATGATGTGAAAGCGATCTCCTATTGCATTCATTATGAGATGATTAAAGAAAATAAAATTGAACAACAAGCACTTTTATTCCCTCAAATAATAGAGGTAACAGCGGCGGAAGTGTTGTTCTTGATGGAACATTTAGAGCAGCTCAATCAGCTTGGGATTGCCATTCGCCACTTTGGAGAAAAAACTTTTCTCATTGATGCAATTCCCGTATATTTGCAATTTGAAGAGATTCCTTCTTTAATTGCAGCCCTTTTTGAAGAGGAGCCAAGACATTTTGCTAAGGTAATAGCCAAAAAAGGGCGAGGATGCATCACGTCCGTTGCACAAGCGTGCGCCCTTCTTGGCAAGTTAGAGAGATGTACTTACAGTGAAAAAACACCCGATGGGAAATCAATCTCTATTGTGATCACAGAAGGGGAGATAAAAAAACGCTTTGAATCGCATTGAAGTTACACAAAGTCAGTTAGGTGAGCTTGATGCATTGATCATCGATGATCCTATCGATCTTTACTATCTCACAGGAATGAGCCTCTCTTTGGGACGCCTACTCATTGAGCCGAGCCAAGCAACGCTTTTTGTCGATGGGCGCTATTTAGAAGCTTGTGAAAAAGAATCACCCATTCCTGTCTCAATATGGGATTGGAAAACACCCTTTCCTATCAAGCCAAATAGTCGCGTTGGTTTTGATAGTCAAAAGATGACATATGATCAAGCAAAGCAACTAGAATCTCTTAATATTAAGCTAATTCCTGTTAAAGGTCCAATCACTAAACAGCGTCAAATCAAAGATGCCACAGAGATTGCGAAATTAAGAGATGCAGCAACTCTTGGGATGAAAGGATTCAACCATGTGCTTGACCTTCTAAAGAGTGGAATCTCTGAAGAGGAGCTCGCTCTTGAGTTGGAGCTCTTTTGGCGTAAGAGTGGCGGGGAGCGTCTTGCTTTTGAACCCATTATTGCTTTTGCAGAGAATGGATCTAAACCTCATTACCGCAGCGGCAAGAGGAAACTAGCTATTGGTGACTGCGTGTTGATTGACTTAGGTGTTGTTTTAAATCGCTATCACTCTGATATGACACGTGTTGTCTTTTTCAAAGAGAGTTCAAAAGAGATGGAAAAAATCTATCATATTGTTCTTAAAGCACAAGAAACTGCTCTTTCTCTTTGTCGTGCAGGCGTTTGCATTGAAGAGCTCTACAAGGCTGCTAAAGATGTGATTGAAGGGGAAGGATACAAGTTCATTCATAGTTTAGGGCATGGGATAGGACTAGAAATTCATGAGCCTCCTCGGATCGCAAGCGGAAAAGAGGTATTGGTTAAAAATATGGTGATTACAATAGAGCCAGGGATTTATGTTCCTGGCTTGGGGGGAGTAAGAATAGAAGATACAATTGTAATTAATAGTAGTGGATTTGACAACTTAACCCAATCAACACAAAAATCTATTCGTTATATATAATAGAGAAATGGGTCTTAGAGCAAACCTATTCACACACGTCGGCATGATTATCTTCTGTTACGCTCTAGTTGTCTTGCTTTTGCCTACCTATATCATCAATAAGGATCTAGATGAAGAGGATAGGCGCATTCAGACCATGATTATGGATAAAGAGCACCGCATTGAAAGTGCCCAGAAGATTCTTTTGGGTGATGTATTTGAGCGAATTCGTGATAATATTAACTCCTTTCTCTTTATTATCTATGACACACCTCTTCTTCAAGAGCAATTGTCCTTTCCTAAACAATCTCTCGAAATAAATCAGACTAAAAAAGAGATCCTGAGCACATGGGAGTCATTGATTCGTATTGCAAGTTATGATCCAGAGATTGGTTTTCTGCAACTCGACTCAATAGATGGAGTGTGGGCAGCAGTATTAAAGCCTGCTGATGCATATCTCTATGAAGTAACAAGTTCTCCTATAAATGATCAGCTTATGGCAATTCATGTTCATCGCTCAAAAGAAGGAAAGATCGATGATGAGCACTATTTGGGAATCAAATTAGCAGCTAACCTGAGCACAGATGTGGATCATGAGCACTATGCTCTTATTCCTTGGGGAGTTGCAAAATCTTATTTAGAGAGTATAGAAAAAAAAATTGTCGTGTTTGAGGAACATTTTAAAAAAGCTACTCACTTAGGTGTCGCTCAGGTTTTTATTGATCCAGAAAATAAAATTGCTTCAGCTAAAGATTGGGTAATAAAAAATGATCTTATTCAAGTCTTAATTCCTTTAGTTGTTTCAAACTATGTAGATTATATGGAGAAAAAATGGATTCCAGAGGGGATTGCTCGCTTCGCTATAGGAGAGCTAGAAAAGGGAGAGGCATTGATGACAACTGAGGTGATGAGCGTCAAGTCTCTTGTCGATGCACAAACATATTACGCAAGCAACCTCCCCTCTGCTGGTTCTCCATCGCTGGCAAAGGGGAATCTATATATCACCGGTAAAAGTTACCGCCACATTTACATTGCTAATACGTTAAAAACAGAGAATTTTTATCTCACTCTAGGAATGCCAATTGATCCCCTCGCACAGCAACTAGCAATTTGGACCAACAAAGATATTGTGATTCGAATAAACGACCAGCTTTGGTTTGGCTATGGGGAAGCGGGGGTGAGTCATAAAGATAACTTTTTTAGTCAAATTCACGTTATTTCTGATCGTAATCAAAAGCAAGGAACCCTTGAGATTAACGGTAGAGTTTATCTCTATTCAAATTTAGCAAATATTGAAGATGGAAATATTTCATTTTATGAGCTCTCTCGTATTGATGGGGGAGCGTCTACTGCAAAATTTATTGTCACAGTTGCAAAGCACTCTGCTTGGAAGATTTCCTTTCAACTATTTATTCTCTCTCTTATTTTGATTGCGATCATCTTTTTCATTGTTAGTCGACTCCTATTGGTCAATACGCTTCGTCCAATCATTAAACTGGCCGCAGCAACTGAATTTGTTGTTGCGGGAAGATATGCTGATGTTGAACTTCCTAAGATGGGTAAACGAAAGGATGAGATTGCCATTTTAACAGCTGCATTTGCAGATATGGTCATAAGCCTTCAAGAGAAAGCAAAAATTCGAGGAGTACTTGATAAAGTTGTCTCTAAAGAGGTTGCTGATGAGATTTTAAAATCAAATATTCATCTGGGTGGGGAAGATCGCAATGTAAGCATTCTTTTTGGTGATATCCGCGGCTTTACAGCAATGACAGAAAAATATTCTCCTCAAAGGACCATTGGAATGCTCAATGAGGCTATGACAAAAGTCACACACGTTATTGAAGCGGAGTCAGGAGTCGTTGATAAGTATGTGGGTGATGAGGTGATGGCTATTTTTGGTGCGCCTGTTAAGCATGAAGATCACGCACTGAACGCTGTATCTGCAGGTGTTTTGATGATGCAGGCAATCAAGCGGTGGAATGATGAGCGGATCAAAAGAGGAGAAATTCCTATTGAAATGGGTATTGGAATCAATTCAGGAGTTGTTGTAGCTGGAAATATGGGTGCAGAAGATCGATTGAACTATACCGTATTAGGCTCTAATGTAAATTTGGCTTCAAGAATATGTTCTTATGCAGAACCGAACCAGTTAATCATAACAGAGCAGACCTATTTGCAG
>CAMAUB010000037.1 GCA_945861315.1 Chlamydia trachomatis | reverse complement strand
AATCGCCTCTTTTTTAAAATAGTCGCCAAAAGAAAAATTCCCAAGCATTTCAAAAAATGTTAGATGTCGATCAGTATGTCCGACATTTTCAAGGTCATTGTGTTTTCCTCCAACGCGAATACACTTCTGCGTTGTTGTCGCACGCTTATAATCACGGACAGTTTTTCCAAGGAACACATCCTTGAATTGGTTCATCCCCGCATTGATAAATAAAAGAGTTGGATCATCGTGGGGGACGACAGAAGAGGAAGCAATGATTTCATGCCCTTTTTTTTTAAAAAATTGAAGGAACTTGTAGCGGATTTCTTTGCTAATCATACCGAGGCAGTATATCCGATTCTTGTTTTTTATTGCACCCATCTCTACTATTCTCCTTTTGACTTCGAGGAGACCATGGATAAATTTGATGACAAGATTTTAGAAAAAATTGCAAACACCATCCGTGGTCTGTCAATGGATGCGGTGCAAAAAGCGGACTCAGGTCACCCAGGCCTCCCCCTTGGATGTGCTGAAATCGGTGCTTATCTCTATGGACATGCATTACGTCACAATCCGCACAATCCTAAATGGGTGAATAGAGATCGCTTTGTCCTTTCTGCCGGGCATGGATCTATGTTGCTCTACTCCTGCCTGTACCTTTCGGGTTTTGACCTCTCATTAAAAGATATCAAAAACTTTCGTCAACTCCACTCCAAAACACCAGGGCATCCAGAATATGGTGAAACTGCTGGTGTAGAGGCTACAACAGGCCCGCTTGGCCAAGGAACTGGAAATGCTGTTGGAATGGCCCTTGGAAAGAAAATTCTTGGCTCTAAATTCAACACCCCAGATCACACGCTCTTCGATTCAAAAATCTTTTGCCTTTGTAGCGATGGCGACATGATGGAGGGAGTTAGTCATGAAGCGTGCGCACTAGCTGGCCACCTTAAACTAGACAATCTCATCTTTTTTTACGACTCTAACCATATCTGTCTTGATGGCCCACTCTCAGAGTGTTGCTCTGAAGATACTTTAGGTCGCTTCCGCGCCTATGGTTGGGATACTTTTGAGATTGATGGCTATGACTGGCGCGCCATGGAAGAGATTGTAACAAAGTGTCGCGAAGGGCAACATCGTCCAGTCTTTATCTTGTGCCATACTATCATTGGAAAAGGATCACCTCATAAAGCTGATTCTCATACTGCACACGGCTCACCCCTTGGACCTGAAGAGGTGCTCGCCACCAAACAAAACCTTGGTATCTCCGAAGAGGAGTTCTATGTTCCAAAAGTAGTCGAAACATTTTTTGCAGAGAAGCTCAAAGAGGATAAAAAACGAGAAGAGCAGTGGAATGAGACCTATCGACTATGGGCTAAATCTAATCCCACCCTTCATAAAGAATTCGAGGCAATGCAATCGCATCATCTACCAGCTAACCTAGAAGAAGAGCTTTGGAAGCTTGAGATCAAATCACCAATAGCTGGACGCGCAGCTTCTTACGCCGTTTTAAACTACCTAGCTAGTAAGATTCCTCATCTCTACGGAGGATCAGCCGATCTTTCTGGCTCAGATAAAACCATGATGAAAGCATACTCAATTATTGCTCCGGGCAATTTTAATGGACGCAATTTCAAATTTGGTGTGCGTGAATTTGGTATGGGCACCATCGCCAACGGCCTTGCCCTCTCCCAATTGTTTACCCCATTTGTAGGCACATTCCTCACCTTCTCCGACTATATGCGCAATTCCATTCGCCTAGCAGCCCTCAGCAAAATCCGTGTCATCTATCAATACACCCACGACTCAATCTTCCTTGGAGAGGATGGCCCCACACACCAATCCGTTGAGCACTATGCGGCTTTGCGCGCCATACCACATCTGCACGTCTTTAGGCCTGGAGATAGCAATGAAGTAAAAATGTCATGGGTTGCCATGTTAAATTACCAAGGCCCCTCAGCTATTATTCTTTCTCGTCAATCCATGCCCCTGCTAAGAGAGACCCTCGTCCCATTTAAAGAGGGAGTTGGCCGTGGTGGCTACATCATGAAAAAAGAAAAGACAAAACCAGATTTCACACTTTTTGCTACAGGTTCTGAACTTGCGCTTGCTATGAACGTAGCTAAAGAGCTAGAAAAGCGAGGTAAAGATGTACGTGTTATTTCTATGCCTTGCTGGGAGCTCTTTGACTTGCAAGATGTAGAGTATAGAGATAGCATTGTTGATGGCGACCTTGGCCTACGTGTAAGCATTGAAGCAGGGGTAGACCTTGGTTGGCATAAATACATTGGCCGCAATGGCATTTCGATCTGCATGGAAGGCTTTGGTCTTTCTGCGCCAGCTGGAGCTCTTGCTACCGAATTTGGCTTCGATATCGATGCAATTCTAGAAAGGATCATTTAATCGACTATATGAGCTTCGAAATGCTTGATCAAATCTACTGCACGATCTGGCATGATTTTATGAACTTATTTCTTGCAATTGGTATAACACACGTTTTTTAGAAAATAAAATTTGTCATGATGGAAAAGGCTGTTTCATCAGAGAAGCGTCCTTCTGCTGTTATATTCCAAATAGTGCCGTTAAAGAGAGTCGATCCAATCGCATAGCCAATGGAACGGTCTTGTTTCAACTCAATGTAACTCAGTGGGATATCTACTCCTGAAATGGAGACCAGGATATCTGAAAAAGTGCCATGGACATGGCTGAATTTGACCCCAGCATAGGGGATAAATGTTGCAAAGTTTGAGATGGTTAATGGATAGGTAAGTGCACAGCCAAGTTGAGTTTCTTGATACTTAAGGTGCGCATTTGGATAGACGATTGAATCATAGACGCGGTTGGTAAGCGAGTGGACCCTTGGACGAGCAGAAAAGTACTCAGCTTCGAAGCCTGCAGTGAAGTTATGAAAGGTGAAGGCTTTGGCACGCACACCTAGGCTGTAGGAGAATGAGGCGTCAGTTTCAACAAAAATATTTTCACTTCCAGCATCTTCAAGAGAGATAGAAGAGAGATACGTATTGAATTTGATGTCTGTTACTCCAAGCCCAATATCAATTTGGACTCGATCAATCGGGGCGTAGCTGACAAGGCCACCACTAGTATAGATTTCAGTTTTAGGAACTTCTCTTTCAGATTTGGTGAGTGTAAGGTGGCGGTTAAAGACATAGTTGCCCCAAAAGCCCGCTTGGGATTCAAATGTCCCAGTATTACCAATAGGTAGGGCAATAAGTGTGTTAAAAGCGCAGCTGGCTAGTAATAGACATCTTGCGTAACTTCTCATGGTCGTTAAATGGATCTTTTTGCGCATCTTTTTTTCGTGCGTTTTTCGCCTACTCACGATAAGTTACGCAAGATGTCTAATGCAAAGAGCATTTTCATTAATTAAATTCTCCTTAAAACCTATATTGCGCGGTTAACCCCAAACTTTTTTCGCTGATCATAGAAGTTTCCACTGAAAAGCTCCACTGCTGTTGATCAGTAAATGCCAACCCTACTGTACAGGAAAGGTGATGCACATTTTCTAGGTCTGCAAATGTAAAACCAGGACTAATGCTATCTGCTGGTGGAACTTCACTAAAATCATAACGTGCCCATTGCCACTTAAGGCCAGCATAAGGTGAAGCTAATTTTCCTATTTTATAAGAGATGGCATTTCCAATTTGCCATGCTGTATAACGCACATTCCACTCGCCCCAATTCCCCTCTTTTTTAGGCATAGTTTGACTATTCATGCGCGCTTTGGGGTTCATCTGGAAAAATTGACCTTCCATTCCCAAAGTAAAATTTTTGTACGAATATAGGACTCCTCTAGCTCCAGCGCTGAAGGATGAGGAAGAGTTAGAATCCATATAGAAAAATTGATTTGCATACGCTTCATTTGAATGTGCTGAAAGAAGTGTGTCAGGAGTCAGGCGCATCGCAGAGAGGCTTGCGATACAAAAAAGATCAAGTCTATTAAAACAGTTCATCGTCAGTTGTAAGCCACTTGTAGACATCCTATTGTTGATGCCCTCATTCATAGCAATATGATTGACATAGTCTCCATAATAACCAATGCGAAAACGGCTAGAAAAGAGAGGCTCTGAGGGATTACCAAGTGGAAGAGCTGACACAGGAGTGGACAATAAGAGAAGTAGTACACACAAACTTTTCATCTGTTACCTCTAGAAGCTCCTTTCATCTTCATATCTAACATTTCTCGTACTACCTGTAGGGATCTGACACCTAAGTCTATGTGTTGGTGTGTATATGTGTCAAAGATTTTTTTAGAACTCTCTTTTGTTTTGATCCCCTCTCGTGTCAGTGGAAGGTCAGAAATAAGTAGAAGAGCTCCAAGCGGGAACCTGCGGCGGTAGCTTGCAGCAAACAGTGTAGCACACTCCATTTCATATGCTTGTGCACGCATTTCTTTTAGTTTCAGTTTGAAAGGTTCATTGAATTCCCAAAAACGAATATTTGATGTGTAGGTGATTCCAATATGGTAAGAAATATTTTTCTCTTCAAGTACGTTGGTAACAGCTTTTTGAATGAGAAAGTTTGCAAGTGCAGGTACTTCAGGTGGGAAGTAGAAGTCTGAAGCCCCTTCAGCTCGGATACCAGCGATTGGAAGCAAATAGTCTCCAAGGTTGTAGTGAGGGCGCAAGCCTCCACACATGCCTAGCATCAATGCTGCCTTGATACCGGGGACAAATGAGCAGAGGTCAGCAGTGAGAGCAGCAGCAGCAGCGCCAAGCTTGAAGTCAATAATGCTTATATCCAATTCAGGGCAGTGAGCACATGAAAACATGGAACCTTGCATTAGAGGAACTTGGTAAGTTTCAGCGAAACTAGTGATATAGCGGTGAAAATTAGTCAGCAGTAAGAGAGAGCAAAACTTGTCGACACTTGAACCTGAGTAGCGCTCTAAAGTTTCAGAGGCAATTTGCGCCTCACGAGGATCTTTTTCGTAAAAATAGCTCAAGAAATCTCCTTTTTTTCTTTTTTGGGCGGTGGTGGCTCTTTCCCCAACCATAGATTTCGTGCATCTCGCAACCGGTGATCCCTTTTCCAGGCTCCACTTGGTTTTTCTTCCAAGATTGATCGAGCTTGTAGTCTTTGAAAGTGTTGCGCCACATATCCACTATTTGGTACCCTACTCTTTCTTTATCTGACAAGGAAATTTTATGGGAGAAATATCAACAAGTGACTTTCGAGCTGGATTAAAAGTCGAACTCGACGGTCAACCCTACATTATGGTGAGCAATCAATTTGTTAAGCCAGGGAAAGGACAAGCATTTAATCGGGTTAAAATGAAGCACCTCATGACAGGCCGGGTGATTGAGAAAACATTTAAATCAGGTGAATCTCTCCCTGAGGCAGATATCAGTGAGTCTCATATGCGTTTGCTCTATATCGACCAAGAGGGTGCGACATTTATGCATGATGAGAGCTTTGAGCAGCTCACACTTCCACATAGAAAAATTGAGACAATCAAGCAGTGGCTTGTGGAAGATGTTGTTTACAACTTGATTTTCTATAAGGGAGAAGTTGTCACCATTGAACCTCCAATTTTCATGGAACTTGAAATTGCTGAAACAGCACCTGGAGTAAGAGGGGATACGGCCTCAGGTCGTGTGCTCAAACCAGCAACAACAATTGCCGGTGGAATCGTTCAAGTCCCGATCTTCATCGAACAGGGAGAGGTAGTCAAAGTTGATACAAGAACTGGAGAGTATGTCTCTCGCGTCAGCAAGTAAGACAGCTCTTTTACATGAGCGTGCTGAGATGTTTGCTCAGGTACGCGCCTTTTTTGCAGGGCGCAAGGTCATCGAGGTTGATACTCCAATACTTTCAAAAAGTGGAGCGATAGACTCCAACATTGATCTTGTAGTAGCCACTTGCTGTGGTAGACGAAGCTATCTTCACTCCTCCCCAGAATATGCAATGAAGCGTCTTCTAGCTTCTGGCTTTGGAGATTGCTATCAGCTTGGCCATGTCTTTCGAGACTTTGAATCGGGAGAAAAACATAATCCAGAATTTTCAATGATTGAGTGGTACCGTCACGGTTTTTCACTTGGTAAGCTCATCGATGAAACCGTAGAACTTGTTACCCTTTTCCTAGGTGAGCACCCCCTCCAAAGAATGAGTTATGAACAAGCTTTCTACACTTTTGCAGGCTACTTTCCAAAGAGTATCGATGAGCGTGACCGTCTTTTTGCAGATGTCATTGAACCAAAGCTTGAAGGGCTTGTGGTCTTAACGGATTACCCCCCAAAGCAAGCTTGTTTGGCAAAAACAGAGTTAAAAGAAGCAGAGCTAGTAGCCCTTCGCTTTGAGCTTTTTTTTAATGGAGTTGAGCTTGGTAATGGCTATCACGAACTTTCAAATCTCTTCGAGCTCAAGGAACGTTTGATGGTTGCAAATCAAGAGCGGCTTCAGATGGGTAAGGAGAGTTATCCTCTTGATCATCATTTCTTATCAGCTTCTATTCCTGACTGTTGTGGCGTTGCCATTGGCTTTGACCGCCTCATGATGCTAAAGAAGGGTGCCAGCCATATTCGCGATGTCATTCCTTTTCACTGGGAAGAGCTATGATTGGTTGTCTTTTTGATAATGATGGAGTACTTGTAGATACAAGTGCTTTGCATTGGCTCTCTTGGCAATTACTGATGGAAGAAGAGCCCCAATTTCATATGAGCTCTGATGAATTTATTGAAGGATTTGGAAAGCGCAACGAACTTATTTTAAAATCTGTTGTCCCTGAAATGGAAAAACGGCATCTAGAGCTTGCAGCACGTAAAGAAGAGCTTTTTCGTAAGTGTGCACGTGGAGCTGTTACTCTTTTACCGGGAATGGAAGATTTTTTAAAAAAGCTTCAAAAAAGTGGAATGCCAAGAATTATTGCTTCCTCAACACCGATTAAAAATCTTGAAATGTACATTGAGTCAACCGTCCTTGGAATCTATTTTGATCAATTTGTTTCCGGGGAAGAAGTTGCAGAGGGAAAGCCAGCTCCTGATGTTTTTCTAGAAGCAGCTAGACGTATTAAAGTACCTGCTCAGCAATGCATTGTCTTTGAAGATGCTCCAGTTGGTGTCACCGCAGGAAAAAGTGCGGGCTGTTTTGTCGTTGCCCTTGGAACAACTCATCCGCAAAATTCTTTGAAAGCCGCCGACCTTTTCTACCCCTCAGCGCGGGAGTTGAATCTTGATGAAATCATCGAACGATTTCAGAAAGTGAATAATTGAGGGTCTTCCGAAGAATTGGGGGAGAAGAAGTAGGAGGACAAAGATTTAAAGAAAAAAATTAAAATCGATTACGCATACGGCCGCGGTTACGGTTACGGATTGCAACCCCGTAACCGATTCCTTGCCCCCAATTCTTCGGAAGAACCACAATTGAGTTGTTTGTTAAAAAGCATAATTTGGTATAAGGAAGACTATATGCAAGACAATCCTATTGAGAATATTTCTAAGATTAAGGGAGTCAATACTGTTAAGGGAGTCAATAAGATTCCATCCCTTGATCGTATTTGCCTTTCAAATGAGGCAGAAAAAATAGAGATTTACGTTGAAATGCTAAAGCAAATGCCACAAATGCGTGACGAACTACTTACCGCCTCACATGCACTGCCCGATCCTAAAAAGATCGCGGAAGCGATGCTCTCACGTGATAGTGGATTTAATCGACTATAGTTACTGCTGTACAGTCTTATTTTTCTGGAAGAGCAGCAGCAGTGTTCTCACATTAGAGCTGAAAGTACTTTTGTAGATCAATCACCCAAGAGAAATCTCCATAAGAAGATTTAGTGAAAAGTAATCTTTCAACAATAGCTGACTCATTATTTAGTTCTACAACATAGAATGTTCCATCTGGCTGGTGGGCACAGCTGCCTGCATTCAATGTAAGAGGATAGCCTTCATCTCTGCGGTCAATAATATAGGGCTCATGGTCATGCCCATGTAAGTAGAGCTTTACATGGGGATAGCGTTTGACCAATGCAGCAAGCAAATCTCCTCGATCTGTATCATGGCTCTTCCTCCCAGATGGAAAAAGAGGGAAATGGTTCCCTAAAATCACATGCTGATCTCTTGAGATTGATTCAAGTGTCTTGACAAGAGGATCGTGCATCTCTTGGAAAAAGCAACCATTTGATTTCAAAAGGGTGTTTGCTCGTGCACAATCCAGCCCAACCCACCACCAATTCTTTTTGAGTTGGATTTTTTCAACTCTTGTTTTTTCTAAGCTTTTAGAAGGGAAGTATTTATAGTAAGTCTTTTCTTTTTCCGCCGCTCTTGTATAGACATCGTGGTTGCCAGGCAGGGTGATCACTTGCTGATTAAATGAGTGAACAAATTTTCTAGCTGCTTCAAACTCAGAGTCAAGAGAGGTCGCAGTGAAGTCTCCAGAGATAACTACTAGATCAATATCAAGATTTTTCATGAGTTGAGGGAGATAATCAAGATGTCCTGTTTGATAAGATTTGCGGCGAAAGAGAATTAGATTGAGGTTTCCCATCCACCTTTTTGAGAGGAACTGACTTGGATTTAATGTGATATGGGAAAAATGAGGATCTGATAAATGAGCGATACGTAAAGTCATAAAAAGTTCATACTACTAATTTTTTTCAATTTGAGCAATAATAAAGAGATAACTAAATAATTACTTTATTTCAATTTTTTAAAGAATATGTACCTAGTCTTTTCGGAGACAGGGACGGGGTTGGGGGACGCGCTAGCTGCCTCCCCCCGTCATTTTTTTAAAATGGGTCATCGTCGCTTTAACGGTGAGCAACTGCTTCCAGTATTTCTGTTTTAGGCGTGAGCCGATAAGTAGATTATAGGGGCAAACTACCTCTGCTTTTCCCCATCCTGGCCTCCAAAGCTGAGAGTAACTCTTTCTTGCAAAAAGAGATAGAGTTTGGATGCCAAGGCATGAAGCTAAGTGGCCAATTCCGGAGTCATTCCCAATCATCGCGCTGGATTCATAGACATAGGTGGCAAGATCATCAAGTGTAGGAAAGTGGGGTAATAAGATTTTAGAACCTTGGAGTAATTTTGCCCATGCACTTTGCTCCTCAAGACTCATGCAAAGAGCAGGCTGATACCCCTCTATTATAAGTTGCTCGCAGAGGGCATAGAATTTCTCAGGAAGCCAATTTTTATTGATGCTTGTGCTCATTGGATGGATGATGATGCGCTTTTTGTATTTATTTTTTGTAAGTCCTGTTGGAATAGAGATTCCATTTTCTTTCAGACAGTAGTGAAGCCCAAGCGTATAGCGGCAAACATCGACAAGATTTTCAACCATGCTTTTCGACTTATCAAATTTGTCTTCCTCTAAAATGATTTTTTCATTGCCAAAGTCATGTGCATTTTTCAAGATCGCATGGTCTGCAACAATAAGCTGATCATAGTTAGAAAAAAGGTTCCAATACGCTTCAACAATAGGAAACGGTTCAATGCGTTTGCCTGGAAACCACCGTTTTAATTGGCATAAAGTGGAGCTGTAGGTCGTGACATCATGTCCTTCAAGAAAGAGGTTGTGCGAGAGGATCATGGAGAGAAGTCCATCTCCTAATCCTCTAGCACAAACAACGGCAATTTT
>CAMAUB010000036.1 GCA_945861315.1 Chlamydia trachomatis | reverse complement strand
TTATCCCGTAGATATTCAGAGGAGATTTCTCGAAAATTTTTGGGATTTTTTCCGAAGGGAAGGGTCTTGTACCCTTTTCGAGGCAAAAAGCGCAAAAAGATCGAGAAAGATCCCTGAAGATCTGCGAGATAAACCCAAAACTCAGGTTAATACACTTCTTTCTTGCCAAACGAACCGGTCTTGTATGCAGAAATATACTCATCCAAGCTCAAAATTATCATTCCGGATTTAATCGACTATATAATTACCTGACAAAGTCTATTTTGCGGTTGATTCCATAATTTGGGGTTATCTCATACACCCAAGGATCTTCGTTTTCACGCATCAAGCGATCACAGCCCATTGCAATTCCCTTAAAAACCCCATATTTCTCAATCGCATCTTTTGCATATTGCGAACTTGTGGGATAAAAACTGCTGCGTGGACCATCAATTGGAGAAATATAATTCTGAAAAAAAAGGATCATTTTTTTGCAGACTAATTTAGGCATTGAAGGCGTTGTTAAGATTGTTTGTGTATCAGGATAAGTTAGCTCTGCATCGATTCCCCATGGCGCAAATCCACTTTCGGAATAAGAATTAGCTACTAATGGCATTAAATATAAAGAAATAGTCAAGAAAAGAAAAAAAGTTTTCATGTTTTTAATAGACGAATAACAAATAATAGTGAAAAATAATAGTAACCGTTTAGTCATTTTACACAAGATTGATTGTATGTTAAAGCGATTTATCGAACAACTCTCCCCTCAGTTAGGGTTTGCAGATACACTTGCCCCAAATGATGATGCTTCTTATTCTATCTCCTTTGAGCCCAAGGTGCAAGTAACTTTGAAAGAAAATAATGAGCAGGTTATCAAACTGTATTCGAAGTTGGCTCCTCTTCCCAAAGAGAAGGAAGGAGAGTTTCTTTTATATGTGATGTCGGGGAATTTATTTGGCACGCAAACTGCTGGTAATATTGTTGGATTAGATGATGAGGGCAAAATAGTCACATTAAACCGTTTTATTTTTCCTGAAGCAACATATCCTCAGTTTAAAGAAGCTTTAGAGGAGTTTGTGAACTATGCAGAGGCTTGGAAACTAGAAACGAAGGCGTTTGCTTAAGCTATGGCAGGAGAATTTTTTGTAGAAAAAGGCGCTCTTTCTGGCGTTATCCTTGTTCTTGAAGAGGGAGACAAGTGGACAATCGGAAGAGATCCAAAACAGTGTAATCTTCTTTTGGAAGATTCAGATATTGAGAGAAAGCACCTTCTTTGCTGTAAAAATGAGGAAGGCTATACCCTTCAAGATATCAGTGAGGGTAAAAAAACCCTCTTAAATGGAGAGCTTTTAACTGGTGAACAGAAACTTGCTGATGCCGATGAAATTATCATTGGAAAAGTCGTTTTACGCTTTTTTGAAGAGTCAATAGGCCCAAGCGTTGCAAAGTCCATTATGGAGCGGCCAGAATCCGCAGAAATAATGACAATACTAGAAACGTTGGAAAGAAATAGTCGAAACGCAGATGACAGTTTGCCTCTTGAACCGGAAGACTTTTCTGATGAAAAGCCTGAGGAAGAAGAGGGAGCCTTTGATGAACCTCTTGAGGAAGAATCGGTAGCAGAAGAACCTGTGGTAGACGAGAGTAAAAAAGATCCGACTGAGAAAAGCTTTTCAGAAGAGAGCCCAGATCAAGAGTTTGCTCAGGGGAGTGATGATCTTCCTGAGCAGGAAGATGACTCCTATGAAGAAGAGCGGGAGCTGACGCAGAAGGAGCTGCCCGACGAAGTTCTTTCTCAAGAGGCTCTTTCTGAAGAAGTCGCTCTTGAAGAAGTGATTGATGAAGAGGAATCGGTTGAAGAAGAGCTCGCTGAAGAAACCGTTATTGAGGAAGAAGAGCCTCTTGCCGATGAAGTCATTGAAGAAGACATGCATGAACCTCTCCCTTTTGAGCAAGTAGAAGAATTCCACCTTGATCTTACACAAACTGTTCGCTTTATCCTTAAGGTCATAGCTGGCCCAAATACGGGTGCTGAATTTGCCATTGATACTGGAAAACAATATTTAATCGGTACAGACACAAATACTTGCGATATTGTTTTTTATGATCTTAGTGTCTCTCGTGAACATGCTAAATTATCGATTGATACAAGTGGCAAAGCGATCATAGAAGATTTAAATAGCCGCAATGGTGTTCTCATTGATCAAAGAAAGATCAAAAAAGAAGAAGAACTTCTCTCAAGTTCAATTGTTACAGTTGGAACGACCTCATTCTTTTTGATTGATAAAGAAGCTCCTCAGGAAACAATTATCACTCCAATTTTTGAGCCTTCTATGGAAGAGGAAGAAGAGGTAGAACAGGAAGAGGAAGAAGAGGAAGAAGAGGAGCTCGTTGTAACAAAAGAAGAGATCAAGTCTTCTAATGTTTCTGGAGCATTAGTCCTTTGCGTCATTATCATCTGCTTTGTCGCTCTTTTAGGTTTTGGAATCTTTACGCTCAGTGATGCTAAGGAGATTGTAGTCCCAGAAAAGAATTTTGGGCTTGAGATCGCAGAAGCATTAAAAACTTTTCCAACAGTCGAGTTTTCCTACAATAAAGGGACGCAAAAACTCTTTTTAGTGGGTCACGTTGTAAGTAGTATAAGATTGAATGAGATGCATTATAAACTGCAGGGGCTCCCTTTCTTAAAAGGGATTGATGACAATGTGGTGGATGATGAAGCTGTTTGGCAAGAAATGAACTTACTTCTTGCAAAACATGCTGACTTTAAAGGGGTTTCGATGCATTCTCCTCTACCTGGAGTGTTCGTATTGAACGGCTATTTAAAAACGGAGCGGCAAGCGACAGCCTTAAGTGATTATATGAATCTACATTTTAATTACCTTAGTAGCCTACAAAACCGAGTTGTTGTTGAAGAACAGGTGAATGAAGAGGTTGCAAGCCGTTTGCTTCAGAAGGGTTTTGGATCTGTTGAATCAATGTTCCTCAATGGTGAATTGGTCTTTACAGGCTATATTGGATCGACACAGACATATGATTTTGATTATAACTTAAAAGATTTTGCAAAAATACCGGGTGTGCGCAATTTACTGAACTATGTTGTTGTGGTCTCTCCTGAACAACAAGTTGTTGACTTATCTATGCGCTACCCAGGACATTTTAAAGTGACTGGTTATTCTAAACATGGTGATGTAAACATCAATGTGGTCATTAACGGACGAATTTTAACACGGGGCGACTCTCTAGATGGAATGACAATTACGAGCATTCAACCTCACACTGTCTTCCTTGAAAAGGAAGGATTGAAATATAAGATTGATTACAATAAATAGGGGTATGAAAGGAGTAGATTTATGTTTGATATGACAGGGCAAGGGAAGAAAGCTCCCATGGCTCTTTTTGAATTCGACCTAGAAACCGAATTGAAAGATCCGGGCAAACTAAAAGCAATGAAAGAGCAAGTTGAAGAAAGGATTCAACAACTTAAGACACTACTGCGTCAAGGAGACGACAAAGAGACATTTGATAAAACACAAACCCTTCTGCATGGTTATCTAGCACTTCAAAAAGTGTTTGCTAGAGTTGGCAGGACGAAATAGATTAAGGAAGGAGAGAATATGGCATCGGGCGGCGCCTCATTTAATTTCAATAAAATGATTACAGGCATGGATACCTATGTTAACAATGTACAGACATACCTCACAGAATTGGAGGGTGCTACCGGGGGGTCTGTAAACTTGGCTACAATGTTTAGGATGCAGTTTCAAATGCAGATTATGTCTCAATATGTTGAAGCGGTTTCAAACACACTGAGTGCAGTGAACAACGAAATGATGACGATGGCTCGCGCCGTTAAAGGACAATAATTAGTTTAAAGGAGTAGGAGAATGGTTAATCTCCAGGATTTTAGAGAAGATATTGCACTATTGGCCGAAGGGGGCTTAGTAGCAATCAAACAGGGCGATGAGGAGAATGCGAAAAAACTCTTCGATGCTCTTGAGATTATCGAGCCTAAAAGTGTAACAAAAAAAATGGGCTACGGCTTAATTGCGGTTCATAAAATGGATGTTCCAGAGGCGCAAAAAATTTTTAAAGAGCTATTTGACAACGATCATAATAATCGTCGTGCTCAAGCTTTTCTCGCATTTTCTTATATGCTCTCACTGATGCAAAAAGGAAGTTATGAAGAGAAGATATTAGCCCTTAAAGAAGGGGCAAAGCATGCAACAGAAGCACTTAAACATGCTGAAGATGCGTCAACCAAGCAACTTGCTCAGTCAATATTAGATTGGCAGATAGAACTTAATCGTGTTGAACAAAGTTAAGAGTGAAAAGATATGGTAGACCCACTAGAAAATACTCCAGGAGTAACTCCATCAACGCGTGTTCCGCAATATGGCCCTGATCAAAAAGAGGTTGGTGCTCAAGACGAAACGCAGAAGCAGTTTCAGTTGCCTGGGGCTGACGAAGATGGAACTCAAACAAAAGTTGCAGGGTACCCATCTCCAATGGATGTTGCACGCGACGCTTCTCAAGGAAGTCAGCGCATGTCTCCAGAGGAGTTAGGTGAGAGCATCACCAAACTCCACGATAACCTCACTGATATCTCTCAAAAACTGAAAGATCCTTCCGTTATCAACAAATTAACAGAAGATCACATGCAGGCAATGCGTCAGGTTATCGATAAGATGAACCCTGAAATGCGCACGATTGCCACTCATTCAAAAGGCGAGTTCCAACCTAATAAGATTGGAGACCATGACGTGGTTGGAAGTGTAGTTAAGTGGATCAATGGAAGCCAGCAAGCTCTTGGTGGTGCGCTGAAGTATCTTGGTGGATTAGAAGGGAAACAGCCAAGTCTTGGTTCTTTTATGAAATTACAGTACAGTGTTCAACGCGCTTCTCAAAGAGGTGAGCTATTTGCAAGTATTATTGGTTCATCGGTCTCTGGTATTAAGACGATCATGAGCACCCAGCTAGGCTAATGAGTAAAGATTTTGATAAACTGATTTCTAATCTTGAGCAAGTCGAACTAACGACCATGATGGGTCGTATTACTGAAGTGGTTGGCATGCTCATCAAGGCTGTTATCCCACAGGTTAAAGTGGGGGAAATTTGTCTTGTCAAGCGGGAGAACATGGAGCCTCTTATGACAGAGGTTATTGGTTTTACGCAAGATCAAGTCTATCTCTCACCTCTTGGCGAGATGAAGGGTGTTGGACCCTCTTCTGAGGTGATTCCAACACGTATGCCTCTTCATATTTATGTAGGAGATGCTTTACTTGGACGTGTTCTTGATGGTCTTGGACGCCCGTTAGATGTTGAAACGAAAGGTCCGCTTCATTTAACTGAAAAGTATCCTGTTATCCAAGCGCCTCCCGACCCTTTAAAAAGAGAGCCAATCCATGAACCTCTTTCGACAGGAGTGCGGTGCATCGATGGTCTTTTGACCTGTGGTCGCGGTCAAAGAGTTGGAATTTTTGCAGGCGCTGGTGTTGGAAAGTCAACACTGCTTGGAATGATTGCTCGCAATGCAAAAGCTGATGTTAATGTGATTGCGCTCATCGGTGAGAGGGGACGTGAATTACGTGAATTTATTGAACAAGATCTTGGTGAAGAAGGTCTTGCACGCTCCGTTATTGTTGTCTCAACATCTGATCAGGCGTCTCAACTTCGTCTAAATGCAGCTTATGTAGGAACAGCAATTGCCGAATATTTCCGCGATCAGGGGAAGACAGTCATTTTGATGATGGATTCTGTGACAAGGTTTGCAAGAGCACTTCGTGAGGTTGGTCTAGCTGCAGGTGAACCGCCAGCACGTGCTGGATATACACCTTCAGTTTTCTCAACTCTTCCTCGTCTTCTTGAGCGCTCTGGAAATTCAGATATAGGATCAATTACAGCATTTTATACGATCCTTGTCGCTGGTGATGACATGAATGAGCCAGTTGCAGATGAGGTGAAATCAATTTTAGATGGCCACATTGTTCTCTCCAATGCGTTGGCTCAGCAATATCACTATCCTGCAATCGATGTTTTGGCATCCATTAGCCGTTTGGTGACAGCAGTTGGAACACCTGATCAACTCAAAGATATTTCAAAAGCGCGTGAGGTACTTGCAAACTATCGAAAAAATGAGATGTTGATCCGTATTGGTGAATATAAACGAGGATCTGATAAGGATGCAGATTATGCGATTGATCATATTGAAAAACTGAAGCGCTTTTTGCAGCAGAAGGTTTCAGATCATTCGAACTTAGACGAGACAATTGCACAACTTAGGTCACTGTTTAAATAATGGTCGATTCAAAATATCCACTAGAACAAGTACTGTCTGTTAAAAAAGGTCGCGTTGAAAAAGCGGAAAAAATTGTTAAAGAAAAAAAGCGCTCTTTGGAAATAGAGCAAGAAAAGTTGAAAAAAGTGGAAGAGGAACGAAATGGAATCAAGCGTCACCACAAAGATAAAGTTGACCAAATCAGAGATGCGTTTGATAAAGGAACAACCAGTGATGAAGTGCTACAAAAAAAGGCATACCTAAAAGTTGTTGAAGAGAGAGTGCGTAAGGTTGAAGGAAGGGTTGTCGAGCAGACCAAACAAGTCCAATTAGCCGAAAAGGCTCTTGAAGCTGCAATTGAAGAGTTGCGCATCAAACGTCTAGAAGAAGAGAAGATTAGATTACATAAAACAGAGTGGGAGAAAGAGATGAAGCAAGAGCTTGTCAAAGAAGAGGCCAAAGAACAAGATGAAATCGGACAGCTTCTTCATCAATCCCATAAAAGGAAAAAAAATTGAGGTTATTTATGGCATCAACGCCCCCGCCAACACAAGGATCACCAGGAATACCTAGTAATCAAAGTAATCAGAGTAATCAAAACTCGCAAGAGCCCACTCAACAGACGTCTAAACCTGGTAGTTCTCCAAAAGAATTTTCATTAACAAATAAGAATACAAAATCTTCATCAACAAATGAAAATGAGAATCAAGAGGGGACGGTCGATCCCAAAAAGAAAAAAGATAGTAGTAGTGGACAAGCGCTTCTAACGAGCGTTGAGTCTAAGCTGGAGGGAAGTTCTGGTCAACAGGATGAGGTGAAGGCAGCTGGAAAAACGGAAGGGATTGGAGCATCTGCTAAAGCAACGCAACTGAGTCAGATAAGTAAAGTCGTGCTTAACATGGTTGATAGCATTGCACATGGAAGTGGAGTGACTCAGATGACTTTGAAGGCAAATGATAGTGTCCCTATCTCTTTTCAGGGGACACAGCTGACAATTGACCAGACAACCTCTAAGATTACCTTCCAAAACTTTAAAACAGAAGCAGCGGCGATGAATGCTAGAGATACGATTAATGGAAATGCACAAGAGTTACAAAATCTTGCTAATGCACTCTACGATAAAGGCTTCCGCAATACTACACTTGAGATCCAAAATGTTACGATCACTCTTCCAAAAGCTGAGCAAGCATTGCCATCTCCAGCACAAGTGATGTCTGATCAAAGCAATATGGAGCGAGAAGGTGGGGGTCAGCAAGGAGGGCAACAAGGACGACAAGGTGATGATGAAGGGCCAAGCGATCGCTCTTCTTAATTAATCATTGTGGGTATAACGTATAGTAAAATAAAAAAGGTAGATCAGTGACTCTTTCCCCTCCATTAGATTGGCTCAAAAGGATTGATAAAGCGCTCCTAAAACTTGATGAGAAGCCTCAATTTGCTTTTCCTGCACCCTTTCCATTAAAGAGAGTTGAAGCGCTCTTGCGGCAGTTATTTAATCATGAAGCAGTTTCATTGAAACTTCAAGAGAGAGGGTGGCTTGAAGCTGATCAAATCCTAAGCGGGCTTGGAGAGCACCTTTACCCACTCAAAATCGAAATGACTCCTTTGGAGGAACCGCTCTATTTTGTCTTGAGCGAGCAAGATCTTGCTGAATTAATGAGTGGCTTGCTTGGGGGAGAGATTGAATCAGCCCCCTTCTATGATCCTGCTTTGACAAATGGTTTTTATCACTATTTAGCGCTTGAGGCGTTGCAACTGATTGAAGAAGCAAAGTTTGCCCATCCACTCTCCCCTCGTCTTGGTGAAATACCTAAAGATATTGGTGAAGCAATTGGACAAAGTCCATGCTTTGTTGTCGACCTCTCAATTGAGCTAGATCGAAAGACGGTTTGGGGAAGGGTCATTGTACCAGCTTCTTTTAGAAAAGCATTTAAAGCTCATTTTGTTTCATTCCCTCCCCAGGCATTAAGTAGGAGTGCACAACAAAAAATTCCAGTCACAATTTCAATGTTAGTTGGATATAGTGAGTTAAGGCTTGAAGATTATAGGAATATCTCTGCAGGAGATTTTGTTATTTTAGATCGATGCTCTTATGATCCTTTGGAGAAAAAAGGAACTGTCATCATGGTTCTAGGAGAAACTCCACTTTTCCGAGGAAAAATTAAATCGGGAGAGATAAAGATTTTAGAATATCCCCGTTATGAAGAGGTGAAAATGGAAGAAGAGGATATGGAAAGTGAAGAAGAAGGTCTTGAAAAAGAAGAAAGTAAGCCCATTAGAGTTGAGGATCTTCTAATTAACTTGACTGTTGAGGTAGGACGAGTTCGAATGAGTGTGAGTGAACTTGCTAATTTAACTCCAGGCAATCTCATTGAACTCAACATAGCTCCAGAACAAGGAGTCAACCTAATTGTCAGCGGAAAAAAAAATTGGGAGAGGAGAACTTGTTCGGATCGGAGAGACCTTAGGTGTCCGCATCATTACCATCTAAATCTACGATGCCCTCTGAGATAGGGGGGTATAAAGTTGAAAGTTTGCTCTCTTCTGGAGGGATGAGTCTTCTCTATCTTGCTTTTAACCCAACAACTAAAGAACCTACCGTTATAAAGGTTCTCTCATCAAAATATTTATCTAAGCCCGCTTCAGTACAACATTTTCTTAATGAAGCCAAGATTATTGAGGTGACTAACCATCCAAATATCATTCGTCTTTATGGGCATGGAAAATGGGAGGGGGGCGTCTATATTGCAATGGAGTTTGTCCAAGGCATAGATCTGCGACAGATGATTTTGCAGCAAGCAATGTCTTTGAAGCGATCAATTGAAATCATGATTCAAGTTTGCCATGCCATTGCGCACCTTCATGCGCATGGAATTATTCATCGCGACCTTAAACCAGAAAACATCTTGTTGACTGCGCAAGGGGGCGTGAAGGTCATTGATTTTGGCGTTTCTCAGCTTTACAATCCAAAAATCAAAGAAAAGCAACTCATGGGAACTCCCTCCTATATGAGTCCTGAACAGCGAAAAGATCCACAAAATATTACCTTTGCTTCAGATATTTTTTCTCTTGGCGTGATTGTTTATGAAATGGTTTTGGGACGTCTTTGTCATAGTACAATCCAGCTTTCTATGGTTCCTCGTGGAATGCAAAAAGTGTTGGCAAAAGCGTTGCAACCCGATCCAAAACAACGTTATGAAGATATTGTCGATTTTATCAATGCACTTACAGAGTACCTCTCTTCAGAAGAGTTGCAAAGGGATATGCGAGGGACAGATTATGTAGGGGAGCTCAATGAAGATTTAAAAGAGGCACAATCTCATCTAATTCCTAAAAAGCTTCCGAGTTGGGATAAAATTAAGCTTGGCT
>CAMAUB010000035.1 GCA_945861315.1 Chlamydia trachomatis | reverse complement strand
GTTATAGTGGAATTAGTTGAAAATTTTACAAATCGATCCGTATCTTTTGCCCGAGAACATCATGCTCTATCTCGCTGACTTATAAAAGTCAGCGTCGATATCCGCATCTCCTTCTCAGACAAAATCTAACGCCCTATTTGTAAAATTTTCAACTAATTCCACTATATTCCTTGACGAGCCATTAGTGGCAGCACTTCTTTTCAGCGAAGATGCCAAGAGGTGCTTGGTTATCTTCCTCAGTTACCTTCTGTGCTTCTGGTATAGCAACAGAGTCAACGCCTTCATAAGTGCGTAAGATAGTGTGGAACGTGTTGCGCTGTGCAGGCTCAAAGCCCGCTTGGCGAATCATGCGGAGCATATCATTATGGTCGGCACGGTTGATCCAGCCTGTTGCTGTATGTACATTCTCTTCCATGATTGTACCACCAAAGTCATCAGCTCCATAGCAAAGTGATTGAATTCCAATCTCTTTCCCTTCTCCGAACCAAGAGGCTCCAATATGGTCGAAGTTATCGAGGTAGAGGCGAGCAAATGAGAGAATGCGAAAATAGTGATCAGCTCCCGCCCAGTGTGTCACCTTACGGCGCAACGCTGTACGATCTCGTTTGTAGCTCCAAGGAATAAAGGAGGTGAAGCCGGGGATAATATCTTGGGCGGCGCGGATGGTTTCAAGGTGAGCTACCACATCTTCAGGTTCTTCGACGTGGCCGTACATCATAGTAGCTGTAGTGCGATAGCCAATTTCATGCGCCTCTTTATGGATAGTAATCCAACCATTTGGACCAATTTTTTTCGGGGAAATTTGCAGACGAACGTTTTCAGACAAGATCTCAGCTCCACCACCTGGCAGAGTACGCTGGCCTGCTTCCCAAAGTTTTTCGAGAACTTGACGTGTTGTGAGGTTTGAGCTCTTAGCGCACTGCCAGATTTCTACTGCCGAGAAAAAATGAGGATGAATTTCAGGGTAGCGCTGAACAGCTGCCTTGACAAGGCCTACATAATAATCGATGGTAAGATCAGGGTTAACACCCCCCTGGAGAAGAACAGTGTTGATTCCAGCTTCTCTTGCCCGTTTGAAGTGCTCCATCACCTGATCAATTGATTTCATGTAGACATCTTTTGCCCCTTTATGGCGATAAAATGCGCAAAAAGAGCAGTCAACTGAACAAATATTTGTGTAGTTTGGATTTGAATCAAGAACAAAGGTAACCCGATTCGAAGGATTTTTCTTATTTCTAATCTCTTGTGCTTTAAGTTGTAGCGTCTTTAAGTCAGCGTATTTTAGGAGGTAAACACCCTCGTCATAGGTTAATCTTTCCATGTTTGATTGGCTCCTTGATTGACTAAAAGTAGGCGAAGGATTTAAGATCATCTCTAAAACCTTTTCTGTCAATTCAATCGTTGCATATTTATGGACAAAGCTCAAACAGAGCCACAGCAAAAACACTCGCCGCTTCAAACCTTTCTCGATGGTATACAAACCATTAAGGGTGTCGAAGAGAAATTAAAAGCGTGTATTGATTACATGCAAAATGCGCTATCGCAGCATTTATCCCCCGATTTTAAAGGATTTTGGCATGTGCGCAAGCTCTGCTTTCCATTCTTTAAAGAGCAACTTTCTGGACAGGTTAGAGCGGATATGTGGGCATTTTACGTCGATTTGACTAAAGAGGGGCGTCGTTTAAAAAACTTGCTTGATGAAGAGAGCTCATTTGCGGCAACGCAAATTGACTTGGCTATAGTTGCCTTAGAGCAAGAAGTCGGAGGGCCAAAGGCAGTCTCTCTTAAAATGCCAAAACAGCCGAAGGCTCTTGAGGGACGCTACACTTTTTATGAAACACATCAGCAAGAGCTCTGCGGGCTCAATGTTTTTGCCTCGCGCATCAATGCTCTTCGAAAAGAGCTTGTCAAAACTGAAATGCGCATTAGGCAGAAAAATAAGTTTTTCACCCGCCTTTCAGCTCTCGGAGATGTGATTTTCCCAAGACGCAAAGACTTAATTAAAGAAATTAGTGAGACGTTTTTGCGCGATGTCGAAGAATTTACAGAATCTCACTTCTCAGCGCATACTTTCAGTGAAGAAAAAGCGAGGCGTCTTGTTTTTTTCTATCGAGAAGAGATCAAAGGATTGCAAGCTTTGGCAAAGATGCTCACCATTAATACCCATGCTTTTACGACCACAAGGCAAAGTCTTTCAGAGTGTTGGGATATGCTGCGGGGCATGGAAAAAGAGTTAAAAAAAGAGCATGCTCATCAAAAGCAAAAGTCACAAGAAAACAAGGAAGCAGTGTTAGAGCGTATGGCTCAAATTGCCTCCAAGTTTGAAAATAAAGAGATTTCTTGTTTAGAAGGGCTTTCCGAGCTTCAGCAGATCAATCAGTGGATGAGAGAGGTTGAGCTGACAAGAGGGGATGTGCATGAGCTTAAAGCGGTCTTGCTAAGTACGCGTCAACCGCTTGAAATCGATAGAGATAAGCATGAGCAAAAGGTCAAAGATAAAGAAGCTGAGATTGAGCAAGAGCGCAAAGATAGAATAGAAGAATTTAATCAAAAATTAGATCGGATTTCTTCACAAGTAGCGGAAATAAGTGTTGAAGAATTGAAAGAGGGTGTTGAGGCGTGCCGAACAACACTTAATTCTCTTTCCATCACAAAAACTGAAAGACAGCTTTTTGATCGCAAAATGCGTGAGATTAGAGATTTAGTTGTGGACAAAGAAGAAATAGCGGTTTTATCTCTATCTGATGCAGCAAGAGAGCAGCTTGGAACTCTTCAAAATATGTTAGAGCAAAGGCAGCTGAGAAGAAAAGAGATTAAAGGGCAAATTGAGGAGTATCGTAGGACCATTGGGGGGTCAAATCTTGACTTTGAAAAGGCGATGAAGTACAATGAACTAATGGCAGTAGAAAAAGAAAGTCTTGAAAAGACTGATGCCAGCATTGTAGAAATCGAGAAAAAAATCAAAGAAGTTAAAAATCAACCCTGAGCCATCAGTAGTCGCATTTGATCTAGACGGAACCCTCTTCAAGGGTAATAGTAGCTTTGCTCATTCCCGTTATCTCTACCAAAAGGGATTTCTCTCTTTAAGTGATTTGATTTTTTGTGGTCAAACTTACATGAATTTTTGGTTTAAAAATCTTCCTTTAATAGATCTGCACCGCGCTGTCTTTTCTAGGCTTTGTCAAGGGAGAACGCTAGAATATTTTTCAGACCATACTCCTAATTTTGTGGCTGAAAAAATGAGTAGAATGCTTTACGCTCCAGCTGTTGCCGAGCTTCAGAAATGGAAAGAAAAAGGTACAAAAATTCTTTTATTATCGAGTTCACCAGATTTTATCGTCAAAGCGGTAGCCAAAGCGCTTGGCATTAGTGATGGGTATGGAACTGAATATCTTGTTGATAGCAGTGGGATTTTAACTGATATTGGGTACCTTCTTGATGGTCCTCGTAAAGCAAAAATTCTCAAGGAGAAGACTCTTGAGCACGATGTGACAATGGCTTACTCTGACCACGTTTGTGACCTTCCGTTTCTTGAGTCTGTTTCTCATCCCATTGTTGTAAATCCTGAGAGAAGATTAAAGAAAATTGCGAGGAGAAGAGGATGGAAGATCCTCTAATTGGAATTTTTGGGGGCACTTTTGACCCCATTCACTTTGGACATATTAACCTAGCTCTTGAGATCAAAGAACGATGTGATCTTTCGCAGATTTGGTTTGTCCCTACAAATGTATCACCTTTTCGCAAGGGACAAACGCAAACTCCTGCTGAGCAAAGACTAGAAATGGTTAAGCTAGCCATTGCTGATATTAAAAACTTTTGTTGCCTAGATGTTGAAGTAAAAAGAGCCCCCCCCTCCTATACGATTGAAACAATTGAATTACTGGAAAAAGAGCATCCGAATAAAAAATTTGCGCTTATTTTAAGCGATGATGTCTATGCCCATTTCGCTGTTTGGAAAGATGCTAAAAAAATTCGTGAAAAAGTTAAACTATTGATTGGACGCAGAAACTGGTCCAAAGATACCATTCCTACCTCCATTATGGAAATCAGTGGTACAAAGATTCGCAATAGAATTCAAAAAAGACTTTATTGTGACCATCTAGTTCCGCCGAAAGTTCTAGACTATATATATCAAAATCAATTATATTTTACGCCATAGTCTATGGATAAGTTATTAAATCTCATTGCACAGATTCTTTATGATAAGAAGGGCTTTAACATATTAGCACTCGATGTTAAAGATATCTCTACGTTAACAAATTTTTTCATTATTGCTGAAGGAAATGTTGATAAACATGTTTCTGCCCTCGCAAAAGCTGTGATTGGAATTTTGAAGCAAGAGGGTCACTATCCTATCCATGTTGAAGGGTTAGCTAGTGGCGATTGGATAGTCATTGACTATTTGGAAATTGTTGTGCATCTTTTTATGCCAGGAATGCGTCAGAAATATCAGCTCGAAGAGCTCTGGCATGAAGGTAACATTGTTGATTTAGAAATTAGTATAACAACTTAATTAGGTAATCAAGATGAAAAAACGTATTGTTGTCACAGGAATGGGCATTGTTTCTTGTTTTGGAAATGATGTAGAGACATTTTATGATTCTCTTCTTGCAGGTAAAAGTGGTGTGAGAATGCTAGATGAATTTGCTCAGCCTGATTGGCCTACACGTTTTGGAGCTCCTGTACTAGATTTTGATCCAAGTGACTATATTGAAAAAAAACTTGCTCGTCGCATTGATCCCTATATTCGCAATGCAATGGTTGGTGGAAAAAAAGCACTAGAATTAGCTGGCCTCAAAGATCGTTTGGATACGCTTGATAAGACTCGCTGTGGCATCATCATTGGTTCAGGAATGGGTGGACTCTCAACTTTTTATGAAGGCATAAATACACTTATTACAAAGGGATATCGCCGAGTCACTCCATTTTTTATCCCTTTTATTATTACCAATATGGCAGGAGGTCTTCTTGCTATTGACCTAGGTTTTCAAGGACCTAACTATTCTATTTCAACAGCGTGTGCGACTGCAAACTATAGCATCGAAGCAGCTGCCAAGCACATCCGTATGGGTCATGCAGACCTTATGATTTGTGGAGGCTCTGAAGCTGCTGTCTCCCCCGTTGGAATGGTGGGATTTATTGCAAATAAAGCTCTCTCTACGCGAAATGATGAGCCGACAAAAGCGTGTCGTCCATGGGACCGTTCACGTGATGGCTTTGTTATTGGAGAGGGGGCAGGTATTCTTGTTCTTGAAAGCCTTGAGCATGCTCAAAAGAGAGGGGCGCCTATCTTAGCCGAATACCTCGGTGGTGCAGTCAACTGCGACGCCTATCACATGACAGCCCCTCGTGAAGATGGAGCTGGAATTGCCAATTGTATTAAGCTTGCCATAGAGGATGCTGAGGTTAGCAAAGAAGAGATCAACTACGTCAATGCTCACGCTACATCCACCCAAATGGGAGATATGTCTGAGCCTGCAGCACTCTTTCACGTGTTTGCAGATCAAGCTAAAAAGATCAAGATGAATGCAACAAAATCAATGACAGGACACTGTCTAGGTGGTGCTGGAGGCGTTGAAGCAATTGCAACTATTCAGGCTATTCGTCGAGGAAAGCTTCATCCTACAATCAATATCGTTGACCCAGAGCCAGCTCTAAATGGCATAGATATTTGTGCTAATAAGGCTCAAGACTTCAAGGTCAATGTTGCCCTTTCTAACTCCTTTGGGTTTGGAGGACACAATTCAACGTTGGTTTTTAGGGCTTTTAAGTAGGTCTTTTCTAACTCTTTAAAAATGAACACTTTGCCTAGGTCGGTTGTCTAAGAGATAGGTGTGTGGAGTGCGTGCCCCGCTTTCTCTGGGTCCTAGCTTCCGGTTTTAGGCATCAGTTAGGGATTTGAGTTTTCCTCTGGGTATGTTAGGCTGATGCCATTTGCGTTTGACCTGTACATAGAGAATAAGTGGTGGATGATGGTTGTGCTCGTCGTTTTATGATGAGGATCGTTTTGAGCAGTGGTTTGTTAGCCCCCTCTTTCAGAGCTATTATTAAGAGGTGAGGGCGATTCAGGTGACGGGATCTTAATCCTTTCGAGCTTGCAAGAAACGCGTATACCTGCCTAGTTCACCGCGCACGCGTCTTATGCTTCATCTTGAAACCAAATAGGTTCATCCGGCTAACGCGTATTTTTGAGCATGAAGATGATACAGCCGCAGCTTAAAATATTTCATATCTCTATAGCCATAAGCTTGCCTTTTTAAGGTCTTTATTTTGTTATTGATACCCCTCTGCAAATCCGTTAGTAATCCTATGTTTAAAATAACTCAGCATTCCGTATAGATGGCTTTCCATCGTCTTGGCTAATTTTACCAAAGGCGCAATACCAGTCAGGCGAGCCCCATCAATCCAATTAAAAAGAAATTTTGCTCCCTTACTGACTGAGTCTAGCTCCCAAAATAGTCGCAACTGTTCTTTCATCGCATGTGCCTGAAATAAAGGAATATTTACCGCTAATAACGTATTAACTCGTGTGATATCCTACATTCCTAGACCTGCGATTAAAAATTTTTGAATTAGACTCATGAGAGCTGCTATTGCTGTCTAAATTCCTAGACATGAAGCCTCGTTTTCGTAATATAGCTCATATACTCATCCAAGTTCAAAATAAGAAATTTGGGCCGCGTCAAAGCCTCGGGATTGATCGATCATAACCTACCCCATATTGCTGTGACATAGGGAGGCAGGGGCTATGGGCTCCGGGCTCACTTGAATTGCTGATATAGATATACAAGAAGTATCGTAAACTGCCCATGCTTCTGTCTGTCCAAAAAAAGTTAGGTCATATCTAATGGCGCGGTAGCCGTTGTGCAAAAATAATTCACGAACATCAGACATGATTTTTTTGTCAGAAAGATTCCAGTTTGTGCATGCTAATGCGTTGGGACTTAAACGTGCTATTTCCCCATCTTTCAGATCTAGGTTAAGAATGAGCTGAGTGTGGCCATATGATGCTGATACCTTATTGCTTGCAGAAACGTACGTAGCGTCTCCTATTTTAGATCCAGATGCCGCTCTGTGTGGATCGAACCCCCAACGAAGAATTCCAATCGCTGCTGTGTCTTCTGCACCATGAAATGTCTCGCATGTGGGTGCACAGCTTTCCAAGTCTGGAAGTTGTAGATTATTGATCACTACAATCGGTGGACGGGCACGTATAGCTGAAGATAGTGTGTGGTAATGAATGATTTGAATAATGCGCCCTATTAAAGCTGGCAACGCTGTGATGACTATAGCTAGAGCGCCAGTAAAGACTTTCAATGCCCGAACAGCAACTTCTGCAACTAGATTGCATTCGGGGTGTATTGGATGTGCTACAGTTCTTATCCATTCATATGAGCTAGCACACGTCTTCACAAAACAAGTTCCGTGAAGACGTGGATCGCTATATCTCTGAATTGGCGCCGCCATAACATTGATCTATTATTTGATATAATATGAATGTAATTGTAACATAATGTGATCATAAAATACAAGAATTTGTTGTTATCCCTCTCAGAAAGTCTAGTTTTAATTGAGATTTATTGATGTCAAAAAAATCATTTGCTACCATTGAAGGATGAAGGTTGGAATGCAAAGTTATGGTGTGGTCCCTCTTAAAAAAGAGGGGACGATTTGGAAAGTTTTGCTCGTTAGACATGTTAAGGGGCAACATTGGGGATTTCCAAAAGGACATAAAGAAAAAGAAGAATCTTCCCAAGAAGCAGCTCTTCGCGAACTTAAGGAAGAGACAGGATTGAGCGTTAAGCGCTTTATTCGCAAAAAAGCTATCACAGAGCGGTATATTCCTGATGCTTGCAAGGCTGTAGCTAAAAAATCTGACGCCTATAAAACAGTCTATTATTACATGGCTGAAGTAGAGGGTACTTTGTCTTTACAGGTAGAAGAAATTTCAGAAGCTCGCTTTGTGGATCTAGAAGAAGCAGAGAGCTTAGCGACACATGCCGAATCAAAACATTTGGTAAAAAAAGTTAGGAGATTTTTTAATCCATGGTGGCGAAGAATAAGATTTTTTAACTCTTCTTAGTAGCAAAAGTTCTGCTAAGAAAGTTGCGAATACCAGAAAAATGGTCTTCATAGTCTGCCTGTGCCAGGCGGATAATCTCTTGCGCCTCTGCTCTATTATAGATTCCGGCAATTTCAAGACGTCTTGGCTCTCCATCAAGCAGATCGGCGGGTGATTCCTTGTAGGTTAGAAAGTAGTGCTGCAATCTGTCGATAAGATTTGCAGGGCAATCTTCAATGCTGCGGATGTCTTTATAGACAAGATCGTCTTTCAAAACTGCAATGATTTTATCATCCGCTTCATTTCCATCAATGGCTCGAAAACCTCCAATTGGAATTGCGGTGACTAAAATGTCACCACGCAGAAAAGGCCTCTCTGTTAGGATGCAGATATCAAGAGGGTCGTCATCACCTAAAATACCTTCTCGATTGACCTGCTTGCTACAATATTCACCAACGCGTTTTCCTGCATGCGTTTGAGGAATCAGACCATAAAGGGCAGGACAATAATTAGAATATTTTTGAGGACGATCGGCCTTGAGTAAACCAGTGCCTTTATCAAGTTCAAATTTTATCGTATCAGTTGGCACAATCTCGATATAACAGTGAACTTCTTCCGGGGCATTCTCTCCAATATCAACCCCATGCCACGGGTGAGCGCGGCAGAAAAGGTTCATTAAATTCCAGATGGGCTCATTCTTCATAAGAGTTAAAAGGTACAGTACAGCTTAGTTATAGGTCAAGTGGATTGACTAAAAAAGGTTGATATGAGAAAATCTATCTCTATTATGGAAAAATCTACTTCTTCAATTATATTCAAAGACCTTCCTATCAAGGGATATGAAAGGGTTATCGAAGTGAGCGATTCAGCCTCAGGTTTGCATGCGATCATTTCTATTCACAATAGTGAATTAGGTCCTGCTCTTGGTGGAATTCGAGCCTATCAATACTCTTCTTTTGAAAGAGCCTTAGATGATGTGCTTCGTCTCTCTAGGGGGATGACCTATAAGTCAGCAGTCACTGAAGTGGGCACAGGTGGCGCAAAGGCTGTGATTTTAACAGATGGACCAAAAACAGAGGCTCAGCTTCGAGCATTTGGCCAAGCCGTAGCAGCTTTGGGGGGAGACTATATTTGTGCTGAAGATTTAGGAATGAGTCAAGCAGACTTAGCTGTTATCTCTACAGAAACAAACTATATTGTTGGAACGCCTAAAACAAGTGGCGACCCTTCTCATTTTACTGCATGGGGTGCGTTTAGAGGTGTTGAAGCTGTTTGTCAATTTCTGTGGAAAATTCCCTCAGTTCAAGGACGCACCATTGCTATTCAAGGGTTGGGTGCTGCAGGAATGAAATTAGCATACCACCTTTTCTGGAGTGGTGCACACCTTATTGTCTCAGATATCGATGAGAAGAAATGTGCCTATGCAGCAAAAGCTTTTGGCGCAAAAGTTGTTGATATTGATGAAATCTTATCAGTTCAGTGTGATATTCTAGCTCCTTGTGCTCTTGGTGGAATCATCAATGATCAATCTATTTCAAGGCTCAACTGCTGCGCTATAGCAGGCATTGCCAATAATCAACTTCTTA
>CAMAUB010000034.1 GCA_945861315.1 Chlamydia trachomatis | reverse complement strand
TTGATCGATCGCAATCGACCCAATATTAGAAATATGGGGTCGATTGCGATCGATCAATCCCGAGGCTTTGACGCGGCCCAAATTTATCATTTTGAACTTGGAGGAGTATAATATTAGCCATGAAAAACTGTAGATTCTGCTCAAATAATGAACTCATTCCTTTCTTAGACTTAGGATCAGCCCCTCATTCTAATGCTTATTTGTCTCAAGCGCAACTAACTCACACTGAGAAAGTTTATCCTCTTAATTTACAAGTGTGTAAAAAATGTTGGCTTGTGCAAACTACATCAAAAATAGAAGCGCAAGATTTATTCACTGCTGATTATGCATATTTTTCATCTACATCTTCAAGTTGGCTGCAACATGCAAAAGAGTATGTTGAAATGATTTCCTCACGTCTTCAACTTACTCCCAAAAGTTTTGTCTTAGAAATAGCATCAAATGATGGCTATCTCTTGCAATATTTTGTCTCTAAAAATATTCCCTGTCTTGGTATAGAGCCAACAGAATGTACGGCTAAAAGTGCAAGAGAGAGAGGAGTTCCAACAAAAGAAGTTTTTTTTGGTTGTGAGGTAGCTAGGCAACTCATAGAAGAAGGCAAACAAGCTGATCTTATTCTTGGAAATAATGTGCTTGCCCATGTACCAGATATCAATGACTTTGTTCATGCTCTGGCTATTTGTCTAAAAAAAGGAGGGACTGTTACCCTTGAATTCCCTCACCTATTGAATTTACTTCAGGATGTGCAGTTCGATACAGTCTATCACGAACACTACTCCTATTTTTCTTTGTATACAGTTCAACAGATACTGAAAGCACACTCTCTTCGAATCATTGATGTACAAAAGCTGCCAACGCATGGCGGGAGCTTAAGGGTTTTTGCTGTACATAGCGAAGATGGGCGTAAATCAGAGCGTAGCGTGCAAGAGTTAATTAATTTTGAGAAAGAGAGAGGTTTGCAAACAGAGATGCTCTACAAACAGTTCCAAGAAAAGTGTGATTGCATCAAAACTGATCTTTTGCAATTTTTAGAAGAACAACGTAAGTGCAGAAAAAAAGTTGGAGCCTATGGAGCTGCAGCCAAGGGAAATACCATTCTAAACTACGCTCAAGTTGGGCCAGATCTTCTTCCTTATGTGTGCGATGCAGCTCCCTCTAAACAGGGAAAATATTTGCCAGGAAGTCATATTCCAATTCTTACTCCGCAAAAAATCAAAGAGGATAAGCCTGATTTCCTAGTTATTTTACCATGGAATTTATCCAAAGAGGTGATCTCTTCACATGCGTATATTCGAGACTGGGGTGGAAAATTTGTTACTTTTATACCTCGTCGGTCGATAGTGTGAGTCCTTTTAAAGATCCTCCAATTTTGATTACAGGTGCCACTGGATTTATTGGGAGGCAAGTTTGTAAAAAACTTATCGAGCATAAAAGTGAGTTCATTGGGATCTGTAGAAATCCTCCAAGTAATGCAAATAATTTATTTAAATTGGATTTTTTAGATAAGGATCTGACTCGAAAATTTATTGAAAAAACTCAACCCAAAATACTTATACATCTAGCTTGGGATGTAACACATAAGCAATACTGGGAATCAGATATTAATCTTGAATATTACAAAGCAACGGTCAATCTTTTTGATGCATTCATTGAAAAGGGTGGTACAAAAATAATTGTGACAGGAACTTGCGCAGAGTATTCAACATCGTCAAATCCTTTAAAGGAAGATGAAGATTATGCAGAAAAAATCAGCCTTTATGGCCAAGCAAAACGATTAACTTTAGATTATTTGAGGCTACTAGCAATAAAGAATCCGAACTTGGATTACGCTTGGCTTAGAATATTTGGAATATATGGTCCTGGTGAGCATCCAGAAAGACTCTTCCCTTCAATACTTCATTGTATAAAAAATAACCTGGAGTTTACTCCGAAAACTCCTGATATTTTTTCTGATTATGTGCATGTGGAGGATCTGGCTGTTTTTATTGTAGAAATAATACAATTGAATAACCTAGGTATTATTAATATTGGGTCAGAATTAAGTATCTCTATTTTAGATTTATACAATACGCTAAAGAGCTATTGGCAAGTGGGAAAATTTCATATTAAAAAAAGCATCCATACTCCTAATGTAAACTCGCGTATACCAGATTGCACAAAATTAAAGAGTCATGGCTTACACTATATTTTTCAAGACACTTTGAAGAACAAGGTGCCTAGACTTCTTCACCAAAAGTGAGCCATTTCGCGTACTCACCATATTTATTGGCTAGATCCTCAAGCAGTGTGGGAGGGCATTTTTTGAAGCGCCGTTTTATAGTTTTGCGCATTTTTTTATAATAGGTCCAAGGTTTGAGCAGAAAAGAGATATATTTGGCGATGAAACGGCGAAGAAGAAATAGGCGACGTGTTTTAGGTGAGAGGCAGCTTGATTGCGAAAGTAGTTGATCGAAGTATTGAAAATTCCTTACTTTAAGACAGTGTTTTAGTCCTGTTGCTAAATTCGATTTCTGTGTCTTTTTAAAGTAATCATACGCTTGTTCTTTCATTGCCAAAGAAAGAGTTGGCATATTTGAGATGTTTTTTGTTAATGCAGTTCTAGATTCTTCAGCCATCATGCCAAAGCCACTTCCAGTAGTAGAAGAGCCGTGGGAGAGAAAAATGGCACATTTTTTTTTCGAGAGGATGAGGGGGAAGTGAGCGCTAGCGTGAGTGAGAAAATCCAAATCTATTGTACTGTTTACTATAGAATCAAGAGGGCCTATTTTTTCTAAAACTTCTCTGCGAAATAAGATTCCTGTCCAGATAGGCAAATTGCTTTGAATTCTAATAAAACTCTCATCGGGATAATAAAGACCTTCGTGTGGCCAATTTTCTAGTGGAACTTTAACTACCCTTCCATCTTCAGTGCACGTGACAGTTAGTCCTACAAAAAAACCTGCCTCGGGATTTTCCTTAAGAGACGTATAGGCAGTTTCATAAAACTCTGGCAGCAGGACATCATCGTCTGCAAACATTGAGAAAAAGGGAGTTTGAATACGTTTGGATGCAAAGAGATAATTACCTACACTTCCAATATTTTGGGGATGACGGTAATACTCAATTCGTGAATCCTTCTCAGCTAATGAACGGACGACTTTTTCGGTATCATCGTTCGATGCATTATCGTAGACACAGAGTTTAAAATTTGAAAATGTTTGATTCTGTACTGACCTAATGGCTCTTTTTAAAAGCAGAGGTCTTTGATAGGTAGGTAAAATGGTCGTAATAAGTGGTTCGCTCATATTTTCTTTAAACTCCTCATTTTTAAGACAAGTATTCGTTGTCTATTCCAATTAATTTGTACTTATTACATGTTAGCTTCTGAATTTCATTCAGATAGTTTGAATTCATAACATAGATAGTAGAACCAGGCTTAAGTGTGCGCATAGCCTGTTCTGGAGCAGATACTTGAAGTGCTGAAAAAGGTAAATACTTGCCTTGTTTGGCAGGGTTGATATCGATTACTATGTCAACAGTTTTTCCAGCACGAGCATTTAGGAGTGAAAAAATAACGCCTTTGGATCCACCACCCCAAATTGCTGTTGTATTAAATTTTGCACGAATAGGCATAAAGTTAACCGGGAATTGTGGGCGGTCGTTATGATTGATGACTGGTTCACGAATTGAACAAAGAGAAGCGATGATATATAGATATTGACCTCTAAAAATACGCCCACTCTCGATTACCTGGCTGAATATACGATCAAAATCAGTTAACCGAAAATAATTAACATGCTCATAAAAAACATCAAACCATGCTCTGCGCTCACAAATCCAGTCAAAGCAAGGGACTTCGATATAGATAAGCCCTTGGTTATTATTAGCTTTCTTAAGTTGATACAGGAAATCAACAGGATTTGGGATATGTTCAAGTACATGTCGAAGGATTAGTCCATTGGCCGGCTTCATGATACCTGGCGCAAAATATTGTTTAAGGATACGTTTGTTTGTGCCTTCATAGGTTGGGTCAAATCCTGAGATGTCAAATCCTCTGGATAATAGCATCTCAAGAAAGAATCCTTTGCCACAACCAACCTCTAACAAACTTTGTCGACCCATATGCATTTCAATCAGTTGGGCGACTTGTTCAAGATGTTTTTGGAAATATAAACTCAGGTCTTGTTCATTGTTATAAAAAGCATCATAAACAACTCTATCAGGTTGAAAATGTGTATTATAGATCAATCCTGTCTTTAGGTCTTCAACAAGCTCTATGTCACCTGTAGGGCAGCTCATTGCTTCTTCAGGAGTGTCATATAGTCGATTTTGGAATAGTGGAAATGAATTTTGTCGATATAGGATGTTTATTTGTTTTACAGGCTTCACAAGAGATACATGGTTTAATTATTTAGGTAGGATTAGAGCATTTTTTCAGTGCATCTGCAAGTAATAGGTTTGGAATATCATTTATACATTAGACAGGCAGCTCTAAAACAAGCTTTCCTCTTACATGTCCCTCACAGCTTTGGTGCAAAGCTGATTCAAAGTCCTCAAATGGGATTACTTTAATATCTGGAAGCTTGAGCTTGTCAGTGGCCAAAAGTGAGCCAATCTCTGCAAGTTGCTTGCCATTTGCCTTGAGCATAAACCATTTGGATAAGATTCCTAAGTTCTTAGCACTATTTGGATCTACAACGCCGGCAATTGTAACAAGTTGTCCTCCCTTCTTGAGAAGAGGAAGACTTTTGTTGAGAGACTCTCCTCCAACTGTGTCAAAGATTATATCGAGCTTTTCTGAGTAATTTTCTTTAATTTGCTTCTCAAATGGCGCTTTTTTGTAGTCGATGATCTCATCTGCTCCAAAATCTGCAACATAGTTGATGTTCTTTGAAGAGGTCGTGGTGATGACATAAGCCCCTTTATTTTTTGCAAATTGGATTGCAAATCCTCCAACTCCACCTGCTCCTGCTTGGATGAGGATTTTATCGCGAGGCTTCAGTGTCATATGATCATGGATCGCTTGCCAAGCGGTAAGCGCGGCAAGTGGTACGGCTGCAGCTTCTGCAAAGGAGAGTGATTTGGGCTTGAGAACAACATGTTGTGCATCAAAACAAACGTACTCTGCATAAGCGCCTTGGTGGATAACATTTCCTTCAAAGCAAAAGGCAAAGACGTGGTCGCCCACGTTCGATGTTGTGACATCTTTGCCAAGGGCAGAAATGGTTCCTGAAACATCCCAACCAGGTGTGATGGGAAAGCGATGTTCTATGCGCTCTTTGAACCTTCCCTCAGCTATTTTCCAGTCAACTGGGTTGATGCCGGCATAGTGGACTTTGATCTGCACTTGGTGTGGTTTTGGAGTTGGGGCGGCGATCTCATCGATGGAGATTGACTTAATCCCTTTGAATTCATGTAGTACGGCTGCTTTCATTGATAATATGCCTCGCTATTTCTTCTGAGAGTTTTCGTTTGTTTTTGCGAATGAGTTCGCGACCACCAGGAGTTGCAAAGTCGGAAACGATTTTCCACATATAGCATTTTTTTCCAAGCTCTTTTGCAAGGTGTGCGATGGCGTATCCTTCCATATCAACCAGATCGTAGTTTGGTGCTAGGCGGTCACGATGAAGTTTGTTATGAATAGGGAAGTCTGAGGAGATAAGGGAATGGGTTGCATCTTGCAAGGAGATGTCAGGTAGTATTTGCTTCAGGCAATCGTGTGATTGAAGGTCAAGTTCATGATCATCAAGGGGGACATATTTCCCAACGTGGCGTATGGGGACGATGCAGGCAATATCTAGCCCCCCTTTTAGTGCTCCGGCAAAGCCAATATTCCAGATTTCGCTGCATGCAGCGCTATATTTGGCAACAGCTGCAGCGGCGCTGTGGAGTCCAATATTTGTGATAGCTATCACTCCATCCTCATAGCGGTAGAGGGTTGGAACTACTCCCTCTGACCAAATTTCGGCTTTATGGCCTGGAATGGGGGTAGCACCGAGTTGCTCAATGGTTGCTTCAGCTTCGGAAGTTTGGGCAAATAGTATCAGCTTCATGATTGATTAGACGCGTTATTGCACTCATGCCAGCAGTGCTTAGCTGCAAACTCTCCTGATTGACATAGGTTTTTATGTGCTTATAGACTACAGCACGATTCTTCTCTTGGCTATGCTTGAGAATAAATGCTTCGGCCTGCTGTGAATTTTGATGAGCATACTCAAGTGAGCGTTTAAGTGTCGAGATTAATTCTGGGATGTGGGGGAAATCTTTGTGCACAGCCAAGCCACCAAGGGGGAGAAGTCCTCCCCAAAGTTCTCCAAGGTCGGCACATTCAACAAAGCCCTCTTGTTGATAGGTGAAGCGCGATTCATGGATGATAAGGCCTGAATCAACTTTTCCTTGATGCAAAAGGGTATAGATCTCATCGTAGCGACAAAAGTATTTTTCTGTTGCAGTAAGCCCCAAGCGATCAAAAAGCATATGTGCTGTTGTCAGCTTCCCTGGAATGGCGATGCGTCCATAGGTATCTCTCTTCTCTTTTGCAATAATTTTGGGGCCGCAGTTGTAGCCAAGTGCTGCTCCAACTGGTAGTAATTGATAGCGATCAAGGACGTGTGCAAGCGTTGCAAAAGAGAGTTTGATTAGGGGGTAGCTTCCCTCTATTGCCCACTGGTTGAGTTGCTGAATATCGGCATAGGTGGGTTCAATAGAAATGGGGGAGTTAATTGCTTTATGAATCCACGCGTAGAAAAGAAATGTGTCATTAGGACAAGGAGAGAGGGCGACTTTCACAGTACTTGTAACTTTTCAAACGTAGCTTTGAGGCGGCTGTTTTCTGGTTTGTCAAAAGCGCCTTGTTTGGCTAGCCACTTGATGTAATCAGGTGGTATTTCAGAAAGCGGTTTGCCTAAGTACTTACCAAAGGGCATGGTATCACCTTGTGGTCCATCTTTCATTAGCTCAAGCACGGTTGCAATATCAAGGTCATCAATCATCTGACTAAAGATCTGATGGAGGACGACTACGTCTTCTAGTGCGCGGTGTGCTTGGTTTTCTGCAATGCCATAGATTTGGCGTAAAAATTGGAGGCTGTGTCTTGGCAAATCAGGACGATATTTTCGTGCCCATTTAAGGGTGTCGACCATCTCCCATTTAGGAAAGGTAATCCCGTGTCGGCTTGATTCATGAGTTAAAAAGTGGCGGTCAAAATTGTCATTGTTGTGTGCAATTAAAACTCCATCTTCACCACAAAATTCAACGAATGCTGCTCCAACTTCTTTAAATGTTGGTGCAGCACTAACCATCTCATCCGTGATGCCATGAATATTTGTGGCCTCTTTTGGAATCGGAATGCCCGGATTAACTAACATCGAAAACTTTTGTTTTCGATCGCTATCGTAGGCAGCAATTTCTATAATCCGGTCATCTTCTGGACGCGTCCCTGTCGTCTCAGTGTCGTAATAGATCGGGTGCATGATCTTTGTCGTCCTTTGTTCGGTTTGAATCGAGCAGCTCCTTCCTAACGATTTGAAGCTCTTTTGGAGCTTCGATTCCGATTGAGACTTGATCTCCTTGCACTTTCAGGACAGTAATCACAATGTCCTTACCGATCTTTATTTTTTGTTCCGGTTTGCGTGTTAATACTAACATATTTTAGCTCGGTATGTACTGTATGGGTTTTTCTCGAGTTAATTGGGGATTGTTTGTATTAGGTAGCGTAGAAATCGTGTCGTCGTTGGGCATCTTATAAAGGCAGCCAGTAGTCAGTGTCAGTAGAATGAATAATACAATTTTTTTCACATTTAACCCCGCAGTCAAATAACTGATATTTAGGCAATATAGGTGACATCGCAGAAAATTACAACGAGAAAAGAAATCTTTTTGTTAGACTCATTAATTCAAAGAATCCGTTCTTTAAGATATCATTAAAAAACGTAAGTGCTAATGCGAGTGCGAATATACCAATAATCATTTGAAAGGGAAATCCAATCCAAAAAATTGGAAGCTCTGGCAAAAAGCGTGTCAAGATGGCGAAACAGGTGATGACTACGCCAAGAAGTACCATCGGAATGATAGCAAAGCTGAGGGTCATCTGAAAAAGGTGTGAGGCCGCTTGTGCCATTCCAAGAAGCATTGTCTTTGAAATGGGGCCAACTGGCACCCATGTGAAACTTTCGAAGAGAAAGCGTAGCAGTAAGTGATGAAAATCAGAAGCCAAGAAAAGTAGAAAGAGACAGAGCGTAAATAGCTTTCCAAACAGAGGTTTTGAGTCAGCCCCCGGGTCAACAAGCTCAGTAGCGCTAAAGCCGCTCATTGTTCCAATGACTTGACCAGCCATAGCGGCAGCTTCAAAGATGAGTGAGAATAAAAAACCCAAAAGATAGCCGATGATCACCTCTTTAACCATGATGAGAACTGGAAGTGATTCGATCTTTGGAAGGGTTGTCATCATGGGAGCTAAAAGAAATGAGCACACAAGTGTTAAACCAAAGCGTACATAGATAGGGATCTGTTTTTGGGAAAAGAAGGGAGAGATGAGAAAAAAGCCGCTGATGCGAGCTAGCATTGCAAGAAAGATCATGAGATCACCCTCCTACATAGTGCGCAAAATGGGTGATTTTATCCCATTGATGGATCAGAAGATCGTTTGTAAACTTGGTCAAAATTTTCAACATCCAAGGAAAGAAGATGGCAAGAGAAGCGGCGACAATCAACATTTTTGGGACAAAAGAGAGCGTGATTTCTTGGATGTGAGTGATTGATTGAAAAATTGAGATAAGTAGTCCAACAACTAAGGCCAAGATCAAAAAGGGAGCCGCCATTTCAAGCGCAATAAAGAGTGTTTGTCGAATAATCTGCGTGATTTGTTCTGGTGTCATATCAATATCCTGTCACAACTTGTTGAATAATGAGATGCCATCCATCGACGACGACAAACAATAAAATTTTGAATGGAAAGGAGATCATCACAGGCGGAAGCAAAATCATCCCCATCGACATAAGAAGAGAGGTGATGACCATGTCAATCACAAGAAAAGGTAAAAAGAGCAAAAATCCCAGCATAAAGGCTGTGCGAAGCTCCGATAAAACAAAGGAGGGGATAATACAATACCAAGGAAGTGTGTGTGGATCAATGACCTGATCTTGCGGCAGTTCGATATGGCCCATATCTAAAAAGAGGCTCAAATCTTTCTCCCGTGTATGGAAGAGCATAAACTTTCTCAAAGGTGGCCAAGCGTGGATTAAAAACGCTTTGGCTTCTCCAAACTGATCCTCACTTTTAAATTTTCCTTCAAAATAAGGATTGATTGCATTCTCTTGAATCTCTGCAATCACAGGATGCATGACGTAGGCAGTTAAGATAAGAGAGAGGGCGATAATAACCTGTGTTGAGGGAACAGAGGTGTTAAGTGCTTGCCTTAAAAATGTGAGTATAATTGAGATGCGCGTAAACGAGGTCATTAAAATAAAGGCAAGTGGAACAAGTGCTAATAAGATAGTAACTGCTACAACATGAAAATGCTCAAACACGCTTTGGATCCGTAAAAACCTGAGTTTTGGGTTTATCCTGCAGATCTTCAGGGATAAACCCAAAACTCAGGTTAAAATAATAACAGGGATGACTGGGAGTCGTCCATGTTATCGTTTTAACGAACCCTTGGCTAATTTTATGTTTAATTTGGACGCAATTC
>CAMAUB010000033.1 GCA_945861315.1 Chlamydia trachomatis | reverse complement strand
ATAAGTTGACAAACTCATGCCATCTCGCACAGCATCTTTGAACAACCCTTTCTCGCTCATATTTAATAATATGAGCTTCGAAATGCTTGATCAAATCTACTGCACGGTCTGGCATGATTTTATGAACTTATTTCTTGCAATTAGTATTACTCTAGCAATGCACTTGGGAGCCTTTGCAGTTAGCCCGGCGGGCCTAATAGCATGCTCCGTTGTAACAGGTGGTGTTGGTTTAGGTTTGATTGCTGTTCTTGCTTTACGTTGCATAAGATTTCCAAAGCGAACTCTAGTTGATCTTGATGCTCTATCGCCTGATGATCTGACAACAATAAATGCTGCTGTCAGAGAAGCACAGCAGCTCATAGGTGTTGATTCAGCTGGAAGACTAACCGAGAGCCACGTTCTTTCTAAAGGGACTTTCTTCGTTCGGCACCCAGCAGAAGGCGAGCTAGTAACATTTTTCGTACCAACTACTGATGCTACTATTCTCTCATTATCGCCTGAGGATCAGAGAAAAATAGATGAAGCTGCCACAAGAATGAGAGAGGGGCTACGGTTGGATCCAACTCAACCAATAGACAAGAGGGTGTCCCTAGACAAGAGGGTGTCCATTTCTGGAGGGACTCTCTTTCTTCAGAAATCAGCAGAAGGCGAGCTAGTAACATTTTTCGTGCCTACTGGTGTTCTGTCGTTTCAGGATCAGAAAGACATAGATGCGAGTATCAAATCAGTCCAATCGGGGCTAAGGATGAGTCCATCAGATGCACCAATGAGCAGGAGCTTCTCTCTTTCTAGAGGAGATTTCTTTCTTCGGAGAGAAGCAGGAGGGAGCCCGCTAGTAACATTTTTCGTGCCTAGAGCTAGCACTTAATATTTTGTTTAGTCAAGTGCAACGCGTGGATCTAACAGTGTATAGGAAACATCAGCTACGATGTAGCCCACAAGTGTGAGAAGTGATCCTGCAAAAGCAGAAAAAAGAACAACGTTATAATCTCGGTTAAGAATGGCTTGATAGAAAAAGCGTCCAAAACCATTAATTTCAAAGACTGTTTCTACGATGAGTGAACCTCCTAGGATAATGCCAAGGGAGGCGGCAAGCGATGTCACAATGGTGATAGCGCCATTGCGCCCAACGTGTTTGATAAGGATCGTTTTAAGTGGAAGCCCTTTTGCATAGGCTGTGCGGATATAGTCTTGTCGAAGCACTTCAAGGAAGGCGGTGCGCGAGAGGCGTGCTTGTACAGCCACAGTTCCATACATGATGGCAATGAGGGGAAGAAAGAGATGAAGAGAGACGTCCGCAACTCTCTTGATAGAGGTAAGGTTGCGATAGGTTTGCTCTGAGCTATGAAAACCGCTAAAGGGGATGGGTATATTTGTGAAAGGAACTGTGTGATGCAGGGCCACTTTTTCAATCAGGAAGGGTGCTACAACAAAAATTGGAATGGCAAATAGAATGAGGAAAAAGATATTCAGTGTAAAGTCAGGCCATTTGTTTTGGTAGTAGGCCATCATCATTCCAAACACTTGGCACAAACAAAAGGTGATGAGCATGGGGATCACTGCAAGTGTCAATGAATATTTAATGCGCATCGCAACTTCACTGATCACGCTTTTGTTGCTATCGTTGCGCAGTGTTCCAAAGTCAAGCAGTGTGACGCGGGAGAGGTAGCGAAAAAAGCGCGTTTCAAAGAAAAAGGTCTTAACTTTCTCCCAATTTGTTTTTCGATAGGTATCAGTTTGCGTAGAAAACCAGGTAGTAAGTTGAGTAATCTTCTGCTCAAGGTTTTCTAAGGAGTCGCGGTCTGAGGCTCTTAAGGAGTTTAAGTGGCTATTAGAGGCTGCTACTTCACGGTTAATTTGCTTCTGTTTATCGCTTAAGGTGGGGCCGACATAACCTTGCTGGGTTCCTCCTCGGATAAAGAGATTTGCTGCGATTTTGCGAATGAAAAAGGGATTGCTTGGAGTTTGTGCTTCTAGTAGTAAGAGAGGCATGATAAAACGGGCGCGATCTCCCCATAAGGTTTTGAGTTTGTGGTAGTTTTGTACACTCATCTCTTCACCCTCTTTGGCTAGCTGAGACAAAGCCTTGCGTAGTTTTTCCTCCGAGAGATTCCACCAAGTGTTGAAGAGGATAGGAAGTGTCAAGCCGTAGTGCTCTCTAAAAAGAAGATGTTGATTCTCTTCCATGTTCCCGGGCATATCAGCAGAGCGTGTGAGATCTCCTGTTGCGCTGCGGTCTGTGACTGTAACTGGATCTCCAGGAACAAGGTTGAGGATGACAAAATTGACGAGGATAATGGCAAAAAGTGTCACAGGAAGGAGAAAGAGTCTTCTAATTAGATAGTTAGTCATCGATCCATATCACTTGCAGATTTGGCTCAGGAATATCAGCTCCTGGAATCAAATCTTGTCTGTCTCTCGGAATAAAAAGGTTTTTCACGCAATCACGATAAAGCAAACGCACTTTTGGTGTATAGAGAAAGGTGTAAGGATTTTCTTGATGGATGATTTGATGGAATTGATGGTAAAGCTGGGTGCGCTTTTTGTGGTCAGACTCATAATTAAGTGTTTCAATAATTGTATCAATTTTGGGGTTAATAAAACTAATTGCGTTTGAGGAACCTTTTTCATGAGCTCCAGATGAATGCCAGATTTGCCTCGGGTCGTCTGGAGGGGTTCCAAGTTTCCATCCCATATAGATGGCATCAAATGTTTTATCATCAAACTGTCTAGAGAGATCTGTAATGTCAAGCCCATAAGGTTGGCAATCAACTCCTATGCTTCGAAGTGTAGTTGCTATGTAATCAACAATAATTTTTGTCGACTGACTTTTTACAAAGTAATTGAGTTTGAATCGAAAAGGTATGCGTTTGCCGTCGATAACTTTGTCTCGCACTCCATCTCCATCAAGGTCAACCCATCCATCCTCATCTAAGAGACGACGTGCTTGATCTGGATTGTAAGGCCAGTTGACAATGGTTGTATCATAAGCAGAGGAATAGGGGAAAAAGGGGCCAGTAATGGAGATGGCCATTTGGTTGAGATTTTGCTCAATGATACGACGTCTATCAATTGCAAAAGTGAGCGCTTGACGTGTTTTAGGCGATCCAAAAAAATGATTCCCCTGATTCCAACCAAGATAGTAGAAACAGCGATCGATATAGTCTATTGATTGAATTCCACAACCATTTTGTTTTTGCTGCTTATATTCAGTGCTTTGCAGAAATGTGTCATACTCTGCAAGCTGATTTGGAGCAAGAACACAGTGGTCGAGGTTCCCAGCCTTAAAATCTTGCCAAACGGCATCGGGACCCTCTTTGAAAAGATAGTGCATTCCTTCAGTCAAAACGGCGTATTGATTGTGATAGTTTGGATTGCGTCGAAAAAAAATTCCTTCATCATTCATACCATCAAAAATGTAGGGGCCACAGCTAACGATATAATTTTTTGCCCAATGGTGGGCAAAGTTTTGAGCCCAAACAGAGTTTGTTCTATAGGTATTAGGATCGCTATCAACATCGAGAATTTTGCTCCCATCTGCAAAGTATTGGTAGACAAAACAGGGTAAGGGTTGTAGCGAACCGGTTAAACTAAGTGCGGCATATTTGAGCTTAAGGGTTCCATCTTCTTTTTCTAAGGGGCGCCAACGGACGACAAAAGTATAGTCATCAATAATACGGAAGTCTTCAATTTCATGTAGATAGGTTCTCAAAGAGGCTGCTTTTGCCTCTGAGATATAGGGGTTCATGACAGCATCGAAGAAGAACTTAAAATCGTGGGCTGTGACTCGGTGGCTTTCAAGAAAGGAGGGGGCAAGCTCAAAATTTGAAGGAAAGTGTGCTTCTGAGAGTGGGCACCACTGTGCATCATCTCTGATATGAACCCAATATTCTGAAATTTCAGGAAGATCATCTCGGGGGCGAGCTTCAATTTTGATAGCAAGATCGGGTGCGATTGTTTCAAATTTACCAAATTGGAGTCCGGCAAGTGAGGAAGTACACATAGCATGCATCAAGGAGACATCACGGAAACCATTGAAAGGATGGAGGTTTTCAGGCCGTCCGATCAGTGCCTCTTTTCGCACTCCCTTTGGGACAAAATTTGACCCAAGTGTTGCAGGAAGTACGCTTGTGTAGTAATGATCTATTTCAAGCAGATTGGGGTATGCGTTGTCAATATTTAGGCGAGCAATAGATGTCGTAGGTGTCGAGGCAATAGATGCTGAGGATAAGGTTGCTCGACTCAGTTTTTGTGAGAGTGTTTCAGTCTCTTTTTGAAGGCGACGAATATCCGATCGTAGATGCTTGATGTCTTCTTCAATAAGATTTGAAGACCACCACACAAGTGCAAGCAGTAATATGACAACTAAGCCAACAATTGCTTTTATAAATTTCATTCTTTGATTTTATATCCTGCTAAATTCCCAAGTCCATCATAGGCTGCATATTTAAATAAATCATGTAGGGTCGGGAAATTGTAGACTTTTGCAATGACATCCATCAAGGTCAAATTTCCTTGGATCAGACTTACCCCGTGGTGGATAAGCTCTGTAGCCAAGTTGCCGACAATATGTACTCCTCTCACTACAAGATCGTCTCGAGTAAAGACGAGTTTGAGCATACCAGATTCAGCACCCATAATTTTCCCTCTTGGCATATCTTTATGTCTGGCAACTCCCGTGCAATAGGCAATGCCTTTTTCTTTTGCTTCCTCCTCACTTAGACCGGCACAAGAAATCTCTGGAACGGTATAAATACCATAGGGCAGGATTCGTGCAATCCGCTCAAGGTCTTTTGTTTGGAACATGTGTGCAACCGCTACGCGTCCTTGGTCCATGCTTGTACTTGCCAAAGCAGGGAAACCGATGACATCTCCACATGCATAGATATTTGGGACATTTGTTTGGTAGTTTTCATTGACTGAAAGGGTCTCCCGTGTAGAAATTGGAATACCCACTTTATCAAGATTAAGCTCCTTTACTCGACCGCAGCGTCCTGCAGCAAAGAGAAACATATCAACATTGAGAGCTTCTCCTGTTTCAAGTTCCACGCGTACCTTATCTTCTGTAGTCTTTGGCGCTATAATCTTTGACACAGATTTATTGAAAAGAAGATCTATCTCATCATGCTTCATCTGGTCAACAAAGGCTTTGATGATCTCTTGGTCAATGAAGGTTAGAATTTTATCAACATGGTTGATCAAAAAGACCTTTGTTCCCATTGTGGAAAAAATTGTTGCATATTCACATCCGATAACACCAGCACCTAAGACGACAATTGATTGAGGGAAGCGAGTAATATTTAGAATGCTGTCTGAGTCATGAATACGTTTTAAATCAAAAGGAATCGTGTTTGGATGGAAGGGATATGATCCCGTAGCAATTAAAATGAATTCTCCCTTCAAGTCGATCTCTTTGGGACCATTCACAAGTACTGTATTCCTATCAACGAATGTAGCAACGCCATGATAGATATCAACCTTATGGCGAAGCAAGTTACGATGAACCGCTTCTCCTTCAGTTTTAATAATGTAATTTTTTCGGTACATGAATGTTTCAATGCTGGAATCAGTTTCAACATCTCGATCAACACCAAAAAGTCCTTTGTCATATTTTCCAGAAAGATACAACGCTGTCTCTTTCAATGTTTTAGATGGAAGTGTACCAGTATTGACTCCAGCTCCACCAAAAACAGTCTCTCGTTCAATTAATGCAACGCGATGCCCAAAGTAAGCGGCTTTAACTGCCGCTTTTTCTCCTGCTGGCCCACTACCAATTACGATTAAGTCATATTTATCCATCTAGAAAAACCTCTTTATTTTTTTCAAGTGTTCATACTTTAAAATTTAATACAAGACAATATGGTGAGGGAGAGTGAGGTGGGGAATTAGATCTAAATTCGCAAAGCCACGTAGAAGTGCAAGTAATCCAATAAAGAGGGTCATCCCACCCATTATGAAGCGATACTTATCTTGCCATCTACGAAAAAGCGTTGATGCATACATCGCTAGGACAAGAGATGGAGAGGTGCATAGAGCGAACAAAAACCCATTGAAAAAGCCGATCCAAGCAGAGGGAGCCAAGGCGCAAGCAGAAAAGACAATCAAACTCTGTCCGCAAGGTAATAAGACGGTACAAAAACCAAAAAGAAAAGTGGCCATTGGATGGTTGATCAGAATTAATTTTGAAACAAGTGCTCCAATGCGCGCGAGAGGTTTTGAAACTCGCTTTGAAGTTGGAAGAGATAGATGAAATAGAAGGAAAATTCCCATCATGCAGATAGAAGTTCCAACAGCAAGAGAGAAATATGAGGAAGAAAATAGAAGACCAACCTCAGCAGCCAGTAGGGCGGCTAGAGAAAAAGAGGCAATTCTGCCCCAAAAATAGAGCCAACGATGGGGGTGCTTTGCTAAAAGCATAACTATAGGCCCGCACATCCCAATGCAGTGGAGATTTCCAAAAATATAGATAGGAATCAAAGAGAAAATCATAAGGGCCCGTAAAATAATAACATGGATGACTGGACTAGCGCGAAAGCTCTTGCGATTGAACGATCGAAATGGAGTTCGTATGAGTCAATATACTAACTCCATTTCGATCGTTCAATCCCGGGGCTTTGGGCGCCATCCAGTCGTCCATGTTATTGTTTTACGGGCCCTAAGGGAGGGGCTTTGGCGCAGTTTTGGATGAAGAAGTTATTCTTGGGCGAGCCATTATCAAGCCGCAGCTGTGCAATTTTGGCTGGGTCAATGCCTGTTTGATTTGAAGGAATTTTGAACGCGACAGCTACAACTGTTCCCATTACAAGCACAAACAAAATAATGACGGCCCAAACCATTTTCATAGAATTATACCCAAATAACCTGAGTTTTGGGTATAGACTAGTTGACACCGAACTTTTCACGCAAGAGTTCATACTGTTTTGTTATCTTCATCTCTTTGAGGCCTCTATTGAAACATTTGATCAATTGCTCATTCTCTCCTTTAAGTGTGATTAGGCGAAGTGCCTTATCCGAAAGAGGAGGTGTCACAATTTTGAGCATTCCAGGATAAAGGTTTGGGACAAGCGCGTGCGCTTCTAGAGTTGGCATCAAGACTGCATCAATGCGGCCAGCAGCAAGCTCTTCAAGCGCCGTTGGCATATTCTGGTAAAGCTTGATAATAATGGTTGGTTGTTTTTGTACGATCAATATGGAATCATCAAATTGATTGATTCCAACCACCTTGTTGCGAAGATCGCTTAGAGTTGTAGCATTTGAATGCTCTGGAACAATCAAAACTGGACCTAGAAGTAAAAAGGGCTTGGAGAAAGAGTAGCGGCCAAGATTTTCTTCATTCATTGGAAATGAGGTAAAGGCTCCAGCATAGCTCTTTTGCTCAAGATGGGTATAAAGGGAGTCCCAATCGACATCTAAAATGCGCATGGGGATATGCTCAGTGCGTGCAATAGCAGCGACAAGCGAGTTTACAAAGGCATTGATATTTGCTGTTTGTAACTTAAAGTTAAGGGGAAACCATGTTGGATCACGCCCAATGGAGTGCTCTCCAAACTCGGGACTTTTAGATCCGCATCCACCAACTAGAAAAAGTACTGCCACTAAGATAAGTCTAAAAATCATCTCTTCATCTTAATCTTGTAAGCATTTTTTGCAAATGTGAGGCGATTTTCTGCCATTTCTAATTTTTCAGTGTCCAAATCTGATCTGCCGGCATGCTTTTTAAACTCTTTTACCTGACTCTTCCATTTTTTTATATCCAAGAAGACAGCATCTACGCGTCTTTTATTTTTTTTTCTCTTGAGAAAAATTGGAATCAAAATAGCTAAGCAAAAAATCAGAATTAGAAGGAGCATTATACCCAAACAACTTGAAAAATTGGAATTTCGGCTGCGTCAAAGCCCTGGGCTTGAACGATCATAAACAATCCCATATTTCTAATATTTGGTCGTTTATGATCGTTCAATCGCATGAGCTTTCACGTCAGCCCAAATCCAATTCTTCAAGTTGTTTGGGTATACTAGACAGTCATATCCAAGTTATACTTAAGATGGAATGGATATTTTTTTGCTGAACTCGCGAAACTAAGTAAAAACAATGAAGTTGATCGGCAAGATTTTGCAAGCCAATTAGATGGTCTGCAAGATCATGGAAGTCTCCATCTTCAACTTTAGCAGCAAAGCGGGGAATTGCACTACTTTGATCCAAATATTCAGAAGAAGGCATGAGCTTAGCGGCAATCTCACTCATATTTTTTAAGGCTTTAAGTAGTTCTGCTGGTGAAAGTGTTCTCCATTCCCGTTCAAAGCGAAATTGACCAAATAGGACAACTATCACTGTATGAAATTGATTTCTCATACGCTCAATGATTTCTGTAGGACCTTCAAATGTGTCAAAAGTATTGAATTGTTCTAGCAGTTCAAATCTTCTTTCAATACAAGGCTTGCCAAGTAGCGCTTCGAGGACGGCCCATTTTTCAGCCAAATTTGTGTAGTCATATGCAGATGCACTTTGAGTGCTAAGTCTACCACTTCCATCGCTAAGAGCATTGTATCGAGCACATTCTACTCTTACCTCCAAAGTGAGGTGCTTAAGATCGTCAGATGTTCTTACCTCAGCAAGCCTACGCAGAACCTCTTTGGGTAAATAGTCCTGCATATGTCTATCGAAGAGACGAACGGTATACTCCCTTTCGGGTGGTGTGGGGAAAATGCTTCGAATTGGGCGTTCACAGGTCGCAGGGGCGGGCTCTTGACTAACCCTATGATAAAACCGCCTTACAAAAAAGGACATAACGCCTTCGCAAAGAGAAGGTTGATCTTGATTTGCCTCGGATCGAGATTCCCTGGCAGAGTGTGGAGAACTTCCTGTTGGATCCATAATCGGTTGAGATTTTAAGGTCTAGCATTAAAAAAAGCAAGCTCTTTTATTGATAGCTCACGAAAACTACCAAGAGCCATTTTATCAAGGTTTAGGGAACCAACGCGAATGCGATTCAAGTCGAGCAGTGTAAGGCCTGCTGCTTGGATTAAAAGGCGTACCTCATGTTTTTTCCCCTCACCCACAACAATTTTAAGTGTTCCTCGACGAACTTTTTTGACAGAAATAGGGCGCACAACTGTCCTTTGAACAAGCGTTCCTCGAGAGAGGAGCTTGAGATGCTCATCGGTGATATCTTGAGCTGTTTTAACAAGGTATTCCTTCTGAATATTAAAGGAGGGATGTGCGATCTGGTTGGCGAAGTCTCCATCATTTGTTACAAGAAGGAGTCCAGATGTCTCTCGATCAAGCCTGCCGACGGTGAAAAGGCGATAAGGAAGATTTCGAAACAGATCAAGGACACGCTTAGAAGGTCCTTCTTTGGCTGTGCAGATATATCCAGCAGGTTTATTAAGTAAAAAATAGACTTTACGCTCTTGCTTTTTCAGAGGCTTACCATCGACGGCAATCTCATCCTCTTCTTCAACCATCGTCTGAGGTTTGAGTTCAACCTCTCCATTAACGCAGACTCGACCAGCAAAGATAATCTCCTCTGCTGCGCGCCTTGAAGCAATCTCTTTAAGGGCTTTATTTAAGCGAATTTTCGACATAGTGGAACTATTTTAACCTATTTGCTATTATATGCGCATGGGAAAATTAATTTTGCTAAGACATGGCCAGTCAGAATGGAATAAAAAAAATGTCTTTACAGGA
>CAMAUB010000032.1 GCA_945861315.1 Chlamydia trachomatis | reverse complement strand
AAAAATTCATGCTTTAACACTAATACCCAAGAAAAGAAGTAAAAAACATCCTCTATCTAAAGAGGATAAGGACAGGAATACGGATCTATCTAAAAAAAGAGTTCTTGTTGAAAATGTAATAGGGATGTTGAAGAGATTTAAAATTATTGAAGACCGGTATAGAAACCGTCGCAAAAGGTTTGGGCTTCGGTTCAATTTATTGGCAGGTTTGTACAACTTTGAGCTAGAAATTTGAGTTTTGAAAGAAGTCTATTGCTTTTCCCATGCTGCTGTTCGGTTCTATTTCTTTCTGTTTTATAAGGGCATCGCAATAACTTTTCATCTGTTGCATTGCAGGGGCGCTGTGATCTTGATGCCATTTTAACCTTAATAACCTGAGTTTTGGGTTTATCCCGTAGGTATTCAGAGGAGATTTCTCGAAAATTTTTGGGATTTTTTCCGAAGGGAAGGGTCTTGTACCCTTTTCGAGGCAAAAAGCGCAAAAAGATCGAGAAAGATCCCTGAAGATCTGCGAGATAAACCCAAAACTCAGGTTAATAGAGGTTCGGATGGCGCCAATTTCTCATTCGCGAACACAGTAGAGTACCACCCGATTATTTTGACTACTATTTTGGGCCAGGTTGTAACGAGCTCATAAAACTTTCGCCGGGAATGAGCATTACAATTAGAGAGGGTCGTATCATGATGTTCCGGGACGTTATGCCCACCATCGCATTGTTGAATGGGGGCTGATAATCCTTTCGGTCGCTTATTCAGCAGATCATCAAGATTTTCTCCGGCATGTTTGATACCAGTGAAAAATAAGGCGATTTTTACATCTATATTTTGCAAGACCGCAAGGATAGCGGTTGTAAAAATGCCTGTACGTTTATCTTCATCTGGAGTCCCCTTTCGTTCCTCTCTGTCTTTCATAACGCTGAGAATGCGTGCTTTTGTATCATCATTTTGCACTAGTTCTGCCGCTGATGCATGTTCACACATGACTGCGTAAACAGGCTGTACAGCATCTGCGACATCTTCTGTCATTTCCCAAATTTCAGAAGGGGAAATAGGAGTGCCTAAAATCTCTTGGATCTGACCTTGTCGATAAAAGGGAACCCCACCTCTATATTTTAACAGAGAAACAATGGCTTTAGCGCTACTGTCAGCCCTTGACCCCGTCGCAACTTCCGAAGGAAGATTTGCGGTAAATACTTTACCGCAAACAGCACACCTGAGTCGTTCAGGTCGATAAATCTCCACTTGTAACCAGGGTTGACCTACGATCCGAAGTACAGTTCCAGGAGAAAGATTAAAAAGTTTGCCTTTGTTGCAAGAAGGGCAAAAACTTCCCTTTTTTATTAATTCATGGGCGACATCAATAGTCTTGGCTTGAGTATAATCTGATGCAGGACGATGTCCGTGCTTCCCTTTTGTCTTCGAAGGATTTTTTTTTGTATTTGGATTTTCGGCTGGCTCATCATTTTCATCTAATTCCACGGATTGTTCATCAACTTGATTTGAGGTAGTTGTTGATGCCTCATCTTCTGCTGCTTGGGCTTGTTCCAAAAACTTTGCGAGGTTTTTGGCACTTTCTGTTTTGATCCCAAAGATAGAGCGAAGTCGTTGGATCGATAACTTTTTTTCCTGAAGGGAAAAATTCATCCAGACAATCGCTTTTATAAGGTTGGTAAGAACCGGATAATCTTCTTTTATCAAAGCTTGTTTATCCAAACGCTCAATGAGCGATTCTACTTGTTCGGGAGTAAAATCGAGATGTGTTGGAGCTTTCATTTGTGATTTTATAAAAATTAAAAGTGATATTTTGACAAAACTAAAATTTTATTACACATGAATTTTTTTCCAATTATCAGAAAATTGAGCTGATTCAGGATTACCGTTCCATAAAAGAGTTTGCAAATGCTTGGCATCAACAGTAGATGCATCTGTAGGCCACCATCGGAAAGTCCCTTTTGAAAGTCGTTTAGCGCAGAGCCAAAAGCCTTGGCCATCGTATACCAGCAGGCGAATAGTTGTTCTTCCACGATTACGGAATACAAACACTGTTCCCTGAAATGGATCTTGGTTGAGTTTATTCCTGCAAATGGCGGCCAGGCCGTCGATACCTTTACGGAAATCGACAAGTTGAATACACACAAAAATACGTGTAGACGGAGAGATCTGAAGCATGACTACCTCCTGAACAGTTTGCTGAGATAGTTTAAGCAAGAAAAAGGGCCTTGAATTTTAGCTTGCAGCCCGTCAGCAGATCTGAGTTCGATCGTTACTGTATTAGAAACTGATTGAACTACCGGCATGACAATCTCTCTAAATTCGAGCAACTGTTCCTTAGATTGATGGATTTTACGCTTCAAATAGATGGGATTAATCTGAAGTTGGCGACAAACCTCCTCAAATGGATAAATTTTTGTCAGCTCAATAATCGAGGTCCATAATTCTCGGGGAAATTTACGTTGAGTATTGGGGTCTTTCCTCACTCGGTCAAGGATAGATCGAATTTCTTCAATTGAGATGAATTTAGCTTTCATGGCAAATAGCCTCCTTTAAGTTAAAAAAGAAGAAGATGCCAGATTGGATTATTCACCGTTAAGCACGCTCACCGCAAGGACACGATTGCTCGCAAATGCCTCCTCGAGGTAGTTATGTCGTATGCTTGCCACTAAAATGTCAAGGTAGTACTGAATCACCCATCCGTATGATAGGCTTGGTTCCGCGCAGCTGTTGTGTTTTAAAATAGATCTCTTTCGAAATTCGCTTTGTTGGATAAAATTAGCATTTTTTGTGCAGATTTGTGTCAAAATTTTGAGAGCATGTGTGATCACATAGTCGAAAAATTTTGGCACAAAGATGCCAAAAAAGGCAATTTTAACAAGCAAATGGAATTTCGAAAGAGGTCTAATGAATCTTTTGCAATCCATTACTGAGCATTGAGATCATATTTCATAACCTTAGCATGAGCCCCATGCTCGTCCCTCTCTTCATCATAGACATCCCCAGACAAATTGCAAGGCCATGTACTGATTTCTTGCAAATCTTGTGCTTCTAATAAGGGAAGCTTTGCCAAACTACGGTTTTGCGCAGCATAATTTTGAGAGCTAAGCCCGATGATCACAGCATCTGCTCCGCCACTTTGCAGCAAAGCAGCAACTGCAATATTCGCGATTTCGCAGCGATATTTGGCTGCCAACTCACTTAAAATTGAGAGGCGTCTGTGAAACTCTTCCCATCCGCAAGCTGAATCGATGAGAAGCTTGTATTTTACAAGAGAACGATTTGCTAATTGTTTTAGTTTCGGCTCTTCCTGACCAATCCATTTTTCGCTTACAAATCCTCCAAGCAAGGAGCCATATGCAAATAGCTTGATATTTTTTTTACGACACAACTCTCCTACTCCTTGTTCAACTCTTCTATCGAAAAGAGAAACCTGGACCTGTAGGGAAGCTACATCAAAGTGCTTAGAAATTTCCTCTAAATGCTTTCTATTCACGTTGGTAAGGCCAATTTCAGCTATTTTACCCTTAGCTTTTAGTTCAAAGAGAAATTCCATAGCAAGTAGGTAGTTCTTAATCTCCCAATTCCACCAGTGAAATTGAACAAGATCGAGGCATTCCACCTGCAAACGCCTCAGGCTACGATCGATGATCTTTTCAACGTATTTGCGGTCAATATCCTGCAAGCGATTAAGATCAGGCACAAACTTAGTATGGATGTACAATTTTTTTTCTGTGACAGCTTGTGAAGCCTTGCCTAGCAACTCTTCGACGCCAAGATAAATATCTGCACAATCGAAAGTAGCAAACCCACATTCGATAGCGTCTAGGATGGGCTGTATGCCCACATTTTGCTGGGAGTGACCAGCAGCAAGCTGCCAACAGCCTCTAATGATGTTTGACGTTGTTATTCCTTTATTCATGATTCCTGCTTTGTCCTTGTTACTTGGTGGTGATAAAATGTCCTTTTTCCGATCCTTGATATTTTAAAAACACCTCCACAATTCACATCAGGACAAGCTACCTCGTGATCTGTGCTAATCCAGTCGTTCGGATCAGTAAATCTTTGCTTTACCGTGATGATGGGGATCAAGGAGGCAAGGCAATAGATAGGGAAGCTCTGGCCACTTGGCAGTGAAAAGTTCTCGCCTGAAAGCAGAAAGTAATCTCCTACCTTGTGATTGCAGACCATGGGTTTGATTCCATTGTTGATGACTTCAACCTTAATGTCGTAGAGTTCAAAAAAATCATCCTTTTGCATAGATTATCTCCTTTTTAAGAATAAAGACCGTCATTAGTGCAACCAACATAAATGGTAGACAGATGGCGAAGTTTGTATGAAATAAAGCGCTACTCATGTGACAAATCAGGGGTGCCAAAGCTGCAGTAAAAGAGGCACCGAGAGAATAGCTTGTCGACACTGCAGTGTTGCGTGCTAAACCTGCAAAAAGATCTCCAAAGAAACGGGGAGTACACAGGCAGAAGATCATGTGGAAAAGATGCACTAGAATCTGCGCGGTTAAAATAGCTGGATAGGAAGCCATGGTTACAGCCAAGCCTAAAAAGGGAGCGCTTAAGAAAACTCCCAGGGCACCAAACCTCATCATTTTGCGATAAGAGAGCGCAAACCTATCTGCAATATAGCCACAACAGGGTGGTAGCACGATCCAAAGACCAAGTAAAAGCGAATTAGCCTTGAATATTTGAGATCGAGAAATGCCCAGCTGCCGATGAACATGCTCATTGAGATAGATCAAAGATCCGTAAAAAACTAAAACCAGCATAGATGCGACTATCATTGCTTCCAAGATAGCTATCTTGTTTTTTACAGATTCCGTTGCTATTTCAGAAATTTTTTTCACAGCCACCTCATGATATTCTTTCATGAAAGAACGGAAGAACAAAAGGCAAAATCCGACCAATCCCCCAATCAGAAACGTTATACGAAAATTTTCTACGTACATACTCGCAAGAAAGCTAGCAAATAGTCCACCTAGATGTGTTGATGAAACAACACAAGCTCCATAAAAAGTACGTCGCTTGGGATTGAGTTCGTAAGCATAGGTCATAGCAGTTCCGTACTCTCCTCCAACAGCGAGCCCCTGAGCGATACGACAAAGAAGAAAAAGAGCGGTTGCACTCAACCCTAGCACTTTTACACTTGGGATAAAAGCTAATGCTAGGGTTGCTGTTGACATCAAAACCATAGAACTAATCAAGGAGGTTTTACGGCCGTATAGATCACCTATACAGCCAAAGCAAAATGCTCCCAAAGGTCGAAATAAGAAAGCGATTGCATATCCTATATAAGCATAAAGCAATTTGAGCGCTGGGCTTGTGCTGCCAACAAATTCCTCAACAATGGAACTGGCCAGCAAGCTTACAAGCATCATGTCAAAGTGCTCAAATGCGACACCCAGGGCGATAATAAGAAAGCTTTGTTTTGCCTTGTTAGTTTTCACTCCTACATTCTTCCAGTTGGAGTATGTTCTTTGTCTAAGATGCTAATACAAAATTTTTTAATCTTCTGAGATTTTTCATTCCATCTTGAGGTATAAGCTTCAGAAAATAATCTAAAGTTATGGTGCATATGCTCTGGCTGTCGCTCACGGTCGTCTAAAAGTTGACTGATTGTGCGGGGAACTAAGGTGAGGGCTAAAGTTCCTCCCAACCCTGCAAGGGGTGAACTGTGGCCTGCTGCATCACCAATGCGGAAAACATTGTCGATCGAAAAATCGACGGCAGTTCGATTTGCAACATGTGTCGGGTGTTTAACGGTGGTTAACAGCTGAGCAGGTTCACTATCGATTTTCTCAAGAAGAAAAGCTTGTTGCACTGTCTCAAGTATCTGTTCTCGTATAGACTTTTCGCTAAGCACCTTCTCTGAAGTTACAGCGACGTTGACTACGTGGCTCCTACCATTGAAAATCACATTTGCCATCCGCAAGTTCTCTTTAGAAGCATCGATGATGGAAACAACAAAGGTTTCCTCGCCAGGGTAGGTCAAATTTGCAAAGATCCAGTTTTCATCCGTACATTCGTTTTCCACTACCCTCGTTCTCATCCCAACTCGAGAGACAGTCGTGGAGTGTGCACCTTCAGCTATAAAAAATAAATCGGGTTGCAGAATCTGCCTCTCTGCTCCTGTGATCTGTACCTGCGATACACCTCCTGCAGGCGTTCTATCTAAAATATCGAGCGTTACATTGCCAAATATATGCACCCCAGCCTGTAGAGCATTTTCGGCAAGAAAGGTTTGTAAAACTCCAATAGGCACACTATAGATTCCATCTTGATCAAAAAGATTAATAAAATTTTCAGGTTCAAAGGGGAGAGATTTGTCGAGTTGTAACTCACTGACATCGGAAAGTGCGAGACGTCGTGCATTCGTTTTCCCAATAACTACGTATCTATGCTCTTTGATTCTTGCCGCAACGAATGCTTCAAATTTCTTCAGCAGGTTAAATTTTTCTAGAAAAACCTGTGTTTCCACGCTCAAGTTAATGACATTGAAACGAGAGAAATCTCCACGTCCTTCAGCGATAACCACGTTAAAGCCTCTTGCACGCAATTCAAAAGAGGCGGCCAATCCTGCGATGCCAGCGCCGCTGATTACAGCAAGCTCTCTTGGTGTTCTGAAGTTAAGACCACAGTTAAGAGCCGCTGTTGTGATGCGAAACTCAACCGCATCGCATAGCATTTTTATTCTCTTGTGGTCAAGAAAAACGAGAGATTGATGATCGACCAAACTCCTCAACCGTTTGGCTGCTTCTAATGTGGTTTTATCGATTGTCTTATTTGCTAGAGCACTATCTACTAACAAATAATCTCTAAAATATGCTCTTCCAATAGTTTGAAACATAATAATCCTCTTTAAATTCTTGGTTCTTTCTTTATACAGCCATTCAAAACTGGCGTTTCATAAGCGTGCCGAAATCACGTTTTATCGAGTGTTTGGGCAAATAAAAAATAAATTTATGGTAAAAAAAATTAGGTGCGGGGACGCCACAAAGAAGAAGAGGAGATAGAAGGTAGAAAGAAACGATTGAGATAGTTGCAAAACTCTGACTGTGTCTGGTTTTTACAATCGACTCGATTAATTTTCATTTTTTTTATACCTCCTCACGTAGTTTTCTAAAAACTTTGAAAGATCATCGCTGATGATTTTTAAAGCATTGGATCCACGTGTAATTTGAGAAATGCTGACCTTCATTTCGTCAGATATTTCTCGCTGTGATAATTGTTCATTCAAAAGAGCCTTAATGATCTGCATGCGGGAAGATAAATGTTCTTTTTCTTCTATTGTTAAAAACAAGTTGAGAAGTTCCTCCAAACGGGAAGGTTTTTTTGTCTTTAAACACAAATCTAAAAACATCTTCCAACCCTCATCATCACGCATTAGTTCAGCCTTTTTTGTCTATTTCTGTAATGTTATACCATTACATCATTTTGATCAATGCCTTTTTTATAGACTCATCCAAGCCTAAATTCTCATTTTGAGCTTGGATGAGTATAGTCTGCATTCAAATATTTAGTTGTTTTTAGCCTTAGCCGTGTCCGCAAAGGCAAGAAAACTCTAGACCTACGAGGAACCCGGTGGCTTAAAGAATGGCATCGGGCCTCTCAGCCAATTTATAAGGCTCACTTGCTGTAAATATTTGTTTGACATTCAAGCAATTAATCCGAATCATGCTCAATGTATGAATCATGAAGAATATAGAACTCTAGAGGAAGACCTTGCTATTTTGTTGGAGAAATCTCGAAGAAGTCTTTCTCTTTCCATAAAGGAAATTCTAGAGGTTTTATCTGGAAAGGGTCGCTCATTAGTCCTGATTTTTCTGAGTCTTCCCTTTTGTCAGCCGATACAAATCCCAGGGTTATCGACTCCATTTGGAATTGTGATTGCTTTTCTTGGTTTACGAATAGCATTTGGAAAACACATCTGGCTACCAAAGAGAATGTTGTTAAAAACAATTTCTTCAACGACTATTCAAAAAATAGCTGAAAAGTCCCTCCAAATGATGAAGAAAATCAGGCGGTTTATTCGTCCAAGGCTGAATTGGTTATGCAAGCATAGGACCATGCAGAGTCTCAATGGCCTGTTGATATTTCTTTTAGGCATCTTCCTTGCTCTGCCTTTACCTATTCCCTTAACCAATCTCGCAGCAGGCTGGTCGATATTTTTAGTCAGTTTAGGCTTGCTGGAGGACGATGGGATTTTTGTGCTCATCGGATATTTAGCTTCCTTATTCTCTCTCATATTTTTTATTTTGATACTATTTTCAATCAGGAATGTTTTTTAATATGAAATTTAGCCTATTGCCAAAAGACAAGGTCTTTTATGAGCTATTAGAAAAATTGGCTGTTAAGGCTGAAGAAGCGGTGAAGCTACTTAAGATTTTGATTGAATCTTGGAACAGCTCTCATGCCAGCATACAAGGTCTTATAGATCTAGAACATGCCTGCGATCAAATCGTCCATGAGATCATGGTTAAACTTAATAAGAGCTTTGTAACACCTATCGATCACGAAGATATCCATCTCCTGGCTAAAAAAATGGATGATCTTGTCGATATTGTTCAAGCCTTGAGCAAGCGTATGGTGTTATTTCAGATTCAGGAAGTCACAGATGATTTAAAGGAAATGACGGTTATTTTAGAAAAATCCGTAGCAATTGTTGTGATTGCCATTCAAAAGATAAGGGATATAAAAGACCCTAGCGAGATTTTTGAATTGTGTATTCAGATCAACACATTAGAAAATGAAGGGGATCGTGTTTTTGAAAAAGCTTTAGGCAAGATTTTCCAAAATGCGACAGATCCACTAGATGTCATCAAATGGAAAGAGATCTACGATTTCTTAGAGCTAGCTATCGATAAATGTGAAGACATTTCCGATATCATATGGGGAATCGTGGTCAAATATGGGTGACTTTAGTCTTGGCTTATATGTCGTTCTTTTTTTGATTTTAGCCGCCGAATTTGTCAATGGATGGACCGATGCTCCGAATGCTATCGCAACGGTCATTTCTACGCGTGTGCTTTCTCCGGTAACTGCAATTATTATGGCGGCCATATTCAACCTCTTGGGAGTCCTTTCTGGAACAGCGGTTGCTGAAACGATTGGTACAGAAATTGTCAACCCCAACATCATAAATATGAAAACGATTGCAAGCAGCATGGTCGCCATCGTTGTTTGGAGCAGTATTGCAGCGCGTCTAGGACTTCCGACGAGTGAATCTCACGCTCTAGTTGCCGGACTTGGGGGCGCTGGAATTGCAACAGCAGGCCTCAATGTATTGATTTGGGAGGGATGGCAAAAGGTTCTTTTCGGCCTGCTCTTCTCAACCTTTTTTGGCTTTATCGGCGGGCTTATTTTAATGACGATGATCTATCACCTTTTTAAAAAATTTTCTCCTGCAAAGATGCGCAAGTCATTTAATTATCTACAGATGATTTCCTCAGCATTTATGGCTTTTACTCATGGCTCCAATGATGGTCAAAAATTTATGGGAGTATTTACTTTGGTACTTGTGATGGCGCATAAGCTGCCCCACTTCGCTATCCCCAAATGGGTCATGTTTCTATGTGCTTTTGTCATGGCGATAGGCACACTAGTGGGTGGGTGGCGCATTATAAAGACGATGGGATTTAAAATTACCAACTTAGAAACACCTCAGGGCTTTTCTGCTGAGATGGCTGCGGGTACGACCATTGCAATAGCTTCCTCTTTAGGAGTTCCTCTTAGCACCACACACACTATCAATACAGCCATCATGGGGGTTGGTGCTACAAGGCGCCTTTCTGCAGTTCGCTGGGGTATCACTGCCAATATTGTAGCAGCTTGGATCATCACCTTTCCTATTTGCGGCCTAATTGGTTATGGCGTTGCCCTTTTTTTACAGCTATTTTAGTCGACCCTGAAAAAAGGTGATTTTTGCGATTTTTAACACATCCAATCCCCCCTTAGCCCCTTCCCTTGCTACACTCTGCTACATATAGTCGATTAAATTTAGATTGATACCCTCTGGTTACGCGAAAGCACCCGGGGTTTAATGATCCCAAGTTGATCAATATTTCTAATATACTGCTCTGAGCTGAATATAAGACAATCTTGATACAAAAATCTTGATAAGTGAATGAA
>CAMAUB010000031.1 GCA_945861315.1 Chlamydia trachomatis | reverse complement strand
AGATTGATACCCTCTGGTTACGCGAAAGCACCCGGGGTTTAATGATCCCAAGTCGATCAATATTTCTAATATTAACCGACTTGTGATCATTAAACCGCGGGGCTTTGGCGCAACCATAAAATATCAATCTAAATTTAATCGACTATATTATAATAGAGGTATGTTATTTAAATCTAATAAAATTAAGATATTGTAAAGAATATTTGAGACCCTAAGTAGTTTTCTTTATATATTTATGATAGGCCATAAAGTCCATAAGCTCATCTACCTCGCTTAGGTCGCTCACCTCAAGCTTAAAGATCCACCCCTTTTTCTCAGCTGAAGCATTGATCCATTCGGGGTGCTCTTCGAGATCAAGGTTGATGTCGATGATTTTCCCTGAGATGGGAGAATAGTAGTCAACAGCAGCCTTGGTAGACTCCAAAACAGCCACTTCATCTCCTATACCTACACTATGTCCGATTTTTGGAAGCTCAACATGGACAATCTCACCAAGCTGCTCTTGAGCATAGTTCGTAATGCCAATAGTGGCAATTTTTCCATTTAATTCAAGCCATTCATGCGCTTCGCTATACTTCATTTTTCCTCCAAAGGATTCGACATCTTGCGTAAATTAGGGCTCGTAAGCAAGAAGTCTAATAGTAGACCAGAAAGAGGGGTGTTTTTCAATAGCAAAATTTTCATCACAAATGGAAAAGTTTTGCTCTCCTCTGTTGATTCGATAGGTAAATCCAAGACGAGAAAATTGTTCTGGTTCATAGCCAAAAAGGATCTCTTTTGGAATCCGCACTGTAACACAATCTGCTGCTGTATGCACATCAATCAATTCAGGAGCGCAAAGCTCGTGTGCATCATCTGTACGAAAGCGGGTGATCTCACTCCCCTCTTGTTGCTCAACTTCGATATAGAAGTGGTGGCAAAAACGTGTAGGGTAACCCATTGTCTTCCGATCTCTTGTATCGAAAAAAAGCTCAATGATCTCAAGTGGGCGACTCGCCTCAACTTTGATCACAACACCCTCTTTATGCCATCCAAAAAAAACATCACAATAGGAGCGCTCTCTATTAAAATCGGATAGCTTTGGAAGAAGATGACGCTTTTCAAGCTGACGTTTTGTTACTGAATACCCTTCTATCGTAATTGAGAAAAAATGGACGGGAATGAGAGGAACAATGTCTTCGATCATGTTCCCTTTTTAATGTGTCAGCATAGAAAAGAACTGTTTTTTCATAAAAGCGCGTTTCACTTCTTTTGCAAGTATCTCTTGTGATCTTACAAGTTTCTCTAGAGAGGGTGAGCAATCAGAGCGACGATCTACAACGTGATAGTAATACGCTCCCTCACCCATAGCCGCTCCAAACCCATCTTCTGTTGCTTGAACTGTTTCAAAAGGGATGAATCCAGGCTCAATACGGCTAAGCGTTAGCTCACGTGAAACAGGCTTAAATTGCTCTAAAACATCACCAGCTTGGCATAACTGTTGGCAGAAGCGGTAGGAAATAGCCTCTTGCTCAGAAACACCTTCAATATTTGCAATTGCAGCAATCACTTGATTGGCATGCCCCCCAAATTGAGCAGAGAGCTCATCAATCACACCCTCTCTCTTCGCAGAAGCAAACGAAAGCACTTCATTTTCTGAACGCTCTTGAACCAGGATTCGGTAAAAATGCACTCCATCTTGTGTGTAGTTGACAATTTCATCTTCTTCATCAAGTAGCTTAACGAGTGCACTGTTATCATGAATCCCTTTCAAAAGCTGACGTGATGAAACGGGCGAAATAAATAGTTCGCTCTCTTTCATCAAAGCAGTTTTTAAACTCTCTTCAATCCATTCTGGATGTGTTTGCGCAATCTGCTTGCGAGCGAAAGCATCAATCGGAGAGCGTTGTTTTACACTCAACTCTTCAAGAGGAGTTTCATGCAGTTGAGAAAATTGCTCTGCTAACATCTGTAGGTTCTCTTCTTCCCATGCCCATGTCTGTTGGACACTCACCTTCGAGACTAACTGCTCTTTATTCACGTCTGCTACATAGAGCCTATAACGCTTTCCAACAAGTTGAGGTGCTGGATTAATTTGTGTGGGAAGCAGCAGTGGATGCACCATCTCCCCTCTTAACGCTGATAAATAGGTCTCAAATTGCTCAAGTTCCTCTTTAGTCGTAAAACGAAGCTCTTTGGGCATCTGTTTTACAGAAACAGTGATCGCCTGGCCAGCATAAGCTTGAAAATCTTCTAAAGGCATTGTATCGACAAGTACACCACCTCCAACTTCGTCAAGTAAACGATGATAGAGGGTGATTGTTTGACAGATTTTTACAAGATTAGCCTCTTCAAAACCACTTTGACGGATAAACAACTGCAGCAGTCCCGCGCCATCAGAAACGGGCAAATTAACGCTCTCTTTCATTGATTCATATGTCTTCTGGCTGCGGTAGAGAAGCTGGGACATGACTTCTTCTTTTGTGACACGATGACCACGCACTTTGGCAAGCTCAGCCCCTTCCATAATCAATTTTACGACATCTTCGATAAATGTTGGACCAAACCAATCCTCTAAATTGTTATAGCCAAAAAGAGATACCTCACTGCGCATTAATCTCTGATCAGCTGGTAAACCTTTTGCATCTCTCTCTTGATAACGCAACATATTGGCCAACATCTGTGGCGGAAATCTCCGCTCTGCCATAAAAAGATCAACTCTTGTTGCAAAGCCACTTGGATCAGTTGCATCTTCTACCTTGCGCAGCTCTGCTAACTTATCATGCAATTGCGGGGCAAAAAGTGACCAAACTGTCATTGCATTAAGCTGATTAGCATAAGGATGCACATAAGGTAAAAATAATTTCTCTCTCTGTAGGCGATTAACTAGATCGCCTCCAATTGCCTTAGAATTTTTTTCAAAAATCAATGTTCCAAGACCTGCATCAAGAATGTCTGCAGTGATAACAAAGTCATTGAGAAAGTTTGTGCTAAAAAAATCTTTGCCAGCACCTTCATACTTAAGAAACTGACAGAATTGGCCTAGATAATGACTACCCACTTTTTTTCCAGAGCTTGTCTTAAATGCTAAATTATCCTTTACACGCCTCATGGGTGTAAAAGCTTGATAGGTACCAAAAAAGGCAAAACTGAAGACAATCACGACGGTGATAAACACAAAGAAGATCTTTTGGTGCTTTCGCAGAAAATGCAACATAGTTAAAGATTTTATCCAAAACTCAGATTTATATCAATGTGTGACTTTTCTTTTGAAGATTAGCTTTAAAACGAACAGCTGGGTCGAAGTACCAGTCACGCACAACTTCTTCTGATAGCTTAAAACTGTGCTCCAAATCTCGCTTAGCGATTTTGGCAGCCTCTTTTGCCAACTCTGGAGAATCAATGACCATCACAAGTTCATAGTCAGCAATATCGCTATGTACATCAAGATTGTAGCATCCAATCAAAAAGTAGCGATTGTCAACGAGCATCATTTTTTTGTGATAGACAATGTCTTTGACATAATATTCATAGAAATGCGCATTGTAATCTGGATGTTTTTTACACATCCCCTTTTCAAAAAATGTATAAGTTCGCCCCTTAAGAATGGGCAAGAAATGAATTCTATTTGCATAGGCAAAATTCACCGTATATGGGGGTGCTTGATCATTGATGCCATTGGTGATGATCTGAGTCATAACTCCCCGCTTTGACGCATTTTGGAAAGCTTCCATGATCTGATCGATGGGTGCAAAATAAAGATTGCCGACAAAAATCTGCTGCTCAGCTAGATTGATCAGTCTCAGATACTCTTCTGTAATATTATTAGGACGCTTCCATGGCCCACCCATGACAAGCTTGACACGATCAGAATCGATGGTTACAACATTTTTAGCCTGTTCAAAACGCTCAACAATAGGCCAGCTTGCCTTGAGCACTTTAAAACGATTATGCTCAGAAAAATCTTCCGGATTCTTTGATGTAAAGCGATGCGATTTTTGATAATCTTCCCATAGTGCAAATACGTTATAAAATGTACGACGTAATTTTTTGGCCATTGGTCCCTTACCAACAATATCTTGGTCTCGAGATCCATTTGGAAGCATGTTAGCAACCATCACTCCCTCTTTGATGCGACGCTTTTCAGGATGGGTTCCCTCTGATGAGATAACATAGTCATAGTTAGAGCCACCAAAGGTGTAGTAGGTCTCATCAATAACGAGCATCTTCATGTGATTACTGATGCCTATCAAATCTTGATGTATATCAACAACACGGGAAACTAGCAAAGGGTGAAATTGCCTTGAGTAATCTTGTTTCATCCGCTCAAGAAGAGCTTTATCAGCTGGCTCTAGAAATGTCCCTTCAAAAATAATGTGAATTTGAAGGCGAGTAAAGCGCTTCATTTGTTTTTCAAATGCACCCATCATCTTTTGGAAAAGTTCTCCTCCAAAGTAGCAGGGAGCAAATTCAATTGACTGCTCAGCCTTATCAATAAACTCAAAAGCCCAATCAAACATCTCAAGGCTATTGTCACATGCGATGATTTTCTCCTCAGCTTTAAGAGCTGTAAAAGAAAGAATGAGTAAAAAAATAGAGAGCAGCTTTTTCATATTACATCAACGAGTGAAAAATTTTTTGAACTTCAGCCTTATAAAAGATGATAGGGTCGAAATACCAATCCTGCATCTGCTCTGAGCTCACCTTTAGGCTATGAGTAAGATCCTTGTTTAATGGCTTCAAGGCATTCATCGTAAGTTCTTCAGAATCAATAACAATTGCGATTTCGTAGTCAGACATATCGCTGCGATGCCCTAAATTAAATGAACCAATGACAAGGTAGCGTTTATCGACAACCATTATCTTTTTATGGTAGAGGATGTCATCAACATCGTATTCATAAAAAGCGACTGCGTTCTCAGTTGTATTTTTGCATTTTCCTTTTTCCCACATGTGGAAATCACGACCATAGACGATAGGAAGGTAGCTGATGCGATTTGCCCATGCAAACAGTTTGGTATAAGAAGGTGAGTGGTCATGAATCCCATTAGTGACAACCGTTATTTTGATTCCTCGATTAGATGCATCCTTCAATGCATCCATGATAGTATCGACGGGAGAAAAATAGAGATTTCCGATCTCAATTTCTTGCTTAGCTTCATTGATAAGGTGACAATAGGCTTGCGTAATTGGATTTGGATTTGCCACTGGAGTGCCCAGAAAGATTTGGATCTTACTAGAATCAATAACAATGGCATTCTCATCATTTTCAAAACGCTTTACATAAGGGCGCTTGTAAGGATCTATCTCACTGAAGATCCACTTATCGATAAAAGCACTAGGATCTTTCGATGTAAAACGTTTCCCTATGTTGTAATCTGTCCAAAGAGCAAAAAGTTTATGAAATATTTGCCGTAACTCTCTTGCTATTAACTGACTTTTCCCAATAAGATCTTGATCGCGAGAACCTGATGGAAGGTTGGCAGCGACAAACCCTGAAACTCCTGGTTTATCATGTCGCTCAACTGGCGCAGAACCATCTGTACACATTGAGTCATCATAATTGGTTCCTCCAACTGTGAAGTAGCGCTCGTCCACAACAAGCATTTTTACGTGATTGTCAATCGCTGAAAGATCTTTTGAAATATCGATAACAGATGTTGTATAAACCACATGAAATTGACGTGGATAAAGCCCCTCTATTTGATCCATATAGACTTTATCTTTATCCTCCATAAGAGTCATTGCAAGCATGACATAAACTTGTAGACGCTTATTGAGTTTCATTCGTTTTTCAATTGCAGCCAAGTATTTTTGACAAACCTCTCCACCAAAAAAACAGGGTGAAAATTCAATGGATTGCTGCGCCTGCTCAATAAGATCAAGACCATAGTCAATCATTTCAACTGAGTTTTGGCAGGCAATGAGCTTCACCTCTTCAGCCATAGCTGAACTTGCAAAAGAGAGAGAAATCAGTAAACAAATAAGACTATTTTTTTTCATTACATGAACACGTTAAATTGTTTTAGAACCATTGCCTTGTAAGCAACACTAGGATCAAAATACCAATCTCTAATTTGTTCATTTGAGATTTTCAAGCTCACTTCAAGATCGCGATTGATAATCTGAATTGCGCGCTCTGCCATTTCTTTTGAGTCAATCACTAAAATCATTTCGTAGTCAGAGTTGTCACTTCGCAAGCTTAAGTTGTAGCTCCCGATAACAAAGTAGCGGCGATCAATGATCATGACTTTCTTATGATAGAGCATATCTTCAACATGATATTCATAAAAATTTGCGTTGCAAGGTGTTGCACTTATGCACTTGCTCTTCTCATAGAATCTGTAGTCGCAACCATAGAGAACAGGAAGATAGCTGATCCGATTGGGCCACGAGATCATTTCGTTGCAGCTAGGAGAGCAATCGTTGATCCCGTTAGTCACAACGCTCATCTTCACTCCACGTGCTGATGCAGCTTTTAATTGATTCATAATTGGGCTGACAGAAGAAAAATGGAGATTTGCTATAACAATTTCACTTTTGGCTTCAGAGATTAGACGAGCATATTCAGATGTAATCTTATTAGAACTTTGGTATGGTCCACCCAAGATCATTTGAACTTTGCTCAAATCAAGAGTAAATGGGAGTGTTGATTCTTCAAAGCGCGTTACAACAGGCCTTCTTTTTGAATCAATCTCTTTATAGGCCGACTTACTTGCAAAGGCTTCAGGATTTTTAGAAGAGAATCGGTTACCTTTGTGATAGTCATTCCAAAGGGCGATGTGTTGATGAAACGTTTGACGCATATTGCGAGCAAGCTCAGGACTTTTTCCAACAACATCTTGATCTCTAGCACCTGATGCGAGTCGACCACCAATCATGCAATCTTTGATACGCTTTTTCTTTGGCACCGTCCCTTCTGTACAAAGGACATCATCAAGATTTGTTCCACCCGTTGTGAAGTAGGTTTCATCAACAACTAGCATCTTCATATGGTTATCAGTGGTGATCACATGCGTTAATGTAAACTTCAGATCTGTAATCGAATAGGTAATATGCAACTGCCTTGAATATTGCTTTTCTAAGCGATTTAGCAACACTCTATCTTTGGTCTCTACAAAGGAGGGACTCATCAATATATAAACTTGGAGATGGCGATGTTTTTTTATTTGTTCTTCGATAGCGCACATATACTCGTGGAGTATAGATCCTCCAAAAAAACAGGCTGCAAAATCAATTGATTGTTCAGCATGTTTGATAAACTCAAGACCCCAATCAGCCATTTCCAAGCTATTTTCACATGCAATAAGCTTTATTTCTTCGGCTTTTAGAGAAAATGATCCAAAAGCTAAAAGGCAGATGAGAAGCAATTTTTTCATGAAAATTCCTCAATAATTTTTTGTTTCACTTCCTGGCGAGCCTCTTCTAGTTGACACTTTGTCCAAGAATTTCCAAGAGGAGCATAACTAAGAGCCATCATTGCATCAACCACACTATCATCAAGATAGGATGTCAAAAATTCTTTTGGTGGATGAGCAAGACTAATCGATCCTTGATGCAAGTAGCCGTGACGCGTTCTTCTTTGAGCTGCACCTGCAATTTTCTTACCGCCAACCATCACATCATATTTAGTCGGTTTGGCCATGCAATAGCCTGTCACACCACCAGCCACACCTATAAGTGGTTCATCTGCAAGAAGCTTTGGAGTTCCAAGGTGGGCCACAGCCTTTGAAATGCGTTCATTGATAAAAGCATAATTTTCAAGAGAATTAAGTGAAAAATCTGGATGAGTATCAGGGATAAGAATAGAGAAAGCAAAATCAGCAACATGGAAGATCACCCCTCCTCCTGTTGGTCTTTTTGCTAAATCTAACCCCTCTTTTTTAAAGATTTTTTTTGGGTCGATAAAATGGCCATAAGTCGCCGCATCTTGTTCCCATTCATAGAGATGAAGAAGAGGAACTTTATCAATAGCAAGATCTTCGAGCAGGGCACTATCAATTGCCATGTTCTCTCTTGCCGTATGCATCCCTGTATCTAATATTTTCAATTTCATGAGTTTCTACCAACAGTAAGCTTAATGAAATTTTAATAAGAAAGCAAATATAATAATGACTTGCATCTAGCAGAATTTCGGTTTAGAATTTACTATATACTCAAGCAACTTGACGCAGCCGAAATATCGATTCTTCAAGTTGCTTGAGTATATATCTCCCATCACGTATATCGAATGATTCAACGAGGATGAAAAAAAATGTTTGATAAGTTTACCAATCGTGCCAAACAAGTCATAAAGCTTGCTAAGAAAGAGGCGCAACGACTCAACCACAATTATTTGGGAACTGAACACCTCTTGCTTGGACTGCTCAAGCTTGGACAAGGCGTTGCTGTCAATGTTCTGCGTAACCTTGGACTTGACTTTGAGACAGTTAGGCAAGAAGTTGAGCGTCTTGTAGGCTATGGCCCTGAAATTCAAGTCTATGGCGATCCCGCCTTAACCGGACGTGTAAAAAAAGTTTTTGAATTCTCAAACGAAGAAGCGGCAAACCTTGGACACAACTATGTTGGGACCGAGCACCTTCTACTAGGCTTGCTTAAGCAGACAGATGGAGTTGCTGCTCAAGTGCTTGAAAATCTTAATGTCGATTTAAGTGAGATTCGCAAAGAAGTTCTTAAAGAGTTAGAAACATTCAATTTGCAACTCCCAGCTTCTGGAGGCGCACCAGGAGCGAAGTCAGAGAAGGGTGGTGGTGGAGCCGAGAAGCTTCCAGCCCTGCGTGCTTATGGCTACGATCTAACTGAGATGGCTCGTGAAGGGAAACTCGACCCTGTGATTGGGAGAAATAATGAAGTAGAACGTCTGATCTTGATTCTCTGCCGCAGGCGGAAGAATAATCCTGTACTTATCGGAGAGGCAGGAGTTGGAAAAACAGCGATTGTAGAGGGATTAGCGCAACGAATTATCAAAGGAGAAGTGCCTGATAATCTACGAAAGAAAAAATTGATCACACTTGATCTTGCACTGATGATTGCCGGAACAAAATACCGAGGGCAATTTGAAGAGAGAATCAAGGCTGCGATGGATGAGATTCGCAAACATGGAAATGTGTTGCTCTTCATCGATGAACTCCATACGATTGTTGGTGCTGGTGCTGCAGAGGGAGCAATTGATGCTTCCAATATTTTGAAGCCAGCACTCTCGCGCGGTGAAATTCAATGTATTGGTGCGACAACAATTGATGAATATCGCAAGCATATTGAAAAAGATGCTGCGTTAGAACGTCGCTTCCAAAAAATCCTTGTGTTGCCTCCAAGTGTTGAAGACACAATAAAAATTTTGCATGGCCTTAAGAAAAAATACGAAGAGCATCACAATGTCACGATTACAGATGCAGCTCTTGAAGCTGCTGCAGTTTTATCTGACCGCTATGTTCATGGTCGTTTTCTACCAGACAAAGCGATTGATCTACTTGACGAAGCGGGCGCAAGAATGCGCGTTTCTATGATGAGTCAACCATCTGATTTAGCTAAGCTTGAGAGTCAAATTGAAGAAACTCGTCGCGCAAAAGAGAAGGCTATTAGTACACAAGAGTATGAAAAAGCGGCCCGTTTACGTGATGAAGAGAAGAAACAGCGTGAAAAATTACAATCCATTCGCTCAGAGTGGGAAAATCATAAAGAAGAGCATCAAGTACCTGTTGACGAGGAAGCTGTTGCAGCTGTTGTTGCAACATCTACTGGTATTCCTGTGACCCAATTGACAGAAGAAGAAACCCATAAGCTATTAAAAATGGAGGAGACACTCCAGAGCAAAATCATTGGCCAAAATGAGGCTGTTACAATCATTTGCAAGGCGATTCGTCGCGCTCGTACAGGGATTAAAGATCCAAATAGACCAACTGGCTCATTCCTCTTCCTAGGCCCAACAGGTGTTGGAAAGACACTGCTTGCAAAGCAACTTGCCATCAATCTTTATGGTGGAGAAGATGCATTGATCCAAGTTGACATGTCTGAATATATGGAGAAATTTGCTGTCAGCCGAATGACAGGCTCTCCTCCAGGCTATGTTGGTCACGAGGATGGGGGTCAACTGACTGAACAAATTCGTCAACGCCCTTACTGTGTAGTCCTTTTCGATGAAATTGAAAAGGCGCATCCAGATGTGATGGATCTAATGCTTCAAATCTTAGAAGAGGGACGTTTAACTGACTCATTTGGGAGAAAAATTGATTTCCGTC
>CAMAUB010000030.1 GCA_945861315.1 Chlamydia trachomatis | reverse complement strand
CAATATTAGAAATATGGGGTTGTTTACGATCGTTCAAGCCCGAGGCTTTGACGCGGCCCAAATTCTCATTTTGAGCTTGGATGAGTATATTTAATAATATGAGCTTCGAAATGCTTGATCAAATCTACTGCACGGTCTGGCATGATTTTATGAACTTATTTCTTGCAATTAGTATAAATAATTATTTGCAGACAATGGTGTAAGAAGTTACATTCAGATTTTACTATGGAAACTGACCCATTATCCATTCTTGTCATTGATGATAGCGAAGCGGACAGGGATCTCCTTGTCACGATGTTGCATAAGGGTTTTGAAGAGAGATGCAAGGTCTTCTTAGCCACTTCTGCAGCTGAGGGGTATGCCCTTATGAAGGAGGCGCACTATGACTGTATCCTCCTCGATTTTGTCATGCCTGACATGACAGGTCTCGAGATGCTCTTCTCTTTGCAGGCACAGAAATCCGCTGTTCCCATCGTCATTATTTCGGGGAGCAAACATATCGATAAAAAGGCCTTAAATGCTGGTGCGGCCGATTCTTTAGATAAAAACACACTCAATGCTATTTTACTTGCCAAGACTATTAAAAATGCTATAGAGAAGCAAAAATTTATCAATCAATTGCATGAAGAGCAGGCTCTAACGGAGCTTTTCTTGGCAATCTTGTCGCACGATTTGAGAAACCATATTCAGGTGATCAAGGGTTATGCCGGCATGCTTTTTCAAGAGAGGGAACACTTACCCATACACTTATGGGAGCCCATTGCAAAAATAGACAAAACGATCGATTTCATATCCCGTCTTGCCGACAATACTCTTGCTGTCTGTCTATTGAATAGGGGAAAGATGAGCCTTGCCACTAGCGAATTTGATCTAGTGGAGTCTATCCAATCCTCCATCTCTCTCTTTCAACATAGTGCTCAGGAAAAAAAGCTCTCATTGCAATTTACCCCCCCCCCGCAAAAATCCTCATTTGGGCTAACTGCGATCAGCTCATACAAGCATTTGATAATCTCCTCGTCAATGCAATCAAATATACCGAGAAGGGGGGTATCACAGCTACCCTTGTAGATGAGGAGGATGCCGTGCGTATTTGCGTGAGTGACACGGGAAGTGGAATTTCGGAAGAGTCCCTGCGCCATCTTTTCGAATCATTTGAGCATACTGAAGACGGGCATAAGAATGGAGGTGCTGGACTTGGTCTCTATGTAGCCAGGTCTCTTGTGCAATTACATGGTGGATCCCTGACAGTCACGACGACTGTGGGCACTGGGTCTACTTTTACTATCCTACTACCAAAAAAGCCAAAAGCATGAACCTATACCAAATACTTTTGTTTAACATCGATGCCGCCAAGGTGCAACGGGCACTCAATGGGACGATTCTTCAGTGGAATAAGACTGCGCAGGAGCTCTTTGGTTTTACCAAACAAGAGATCTTGGGACAATCAGACTCGCTCTATATCCCCTCAGATATTCTCAAAAAAGAGAGAGCTGCAGTGGAGGGAGGAGAGTACTACAACGAACACTCTCAAAGACAAACCAAACTGGGCCAGCTAGTAGATGTTGTGGTCTCTATCAAGCCTATTAGGGATGAGAAAGGGAAGATCTTCTCTTTAGAAGAAACCTCTATGGACATCGATTCCCTTGTTAGAATTTATTCGCTCTATGTACTTGTGGTTGAACACTCTCCAATCGGAAAAATTTTGGTGACTGCAGAGGGGGTGATCTTGATGTCCAATCAGCAGATGGAGCGTATATTTGGGTATTCAAAAGAGGAGCTCTTGGGACAGCCCGTGGAGATGCTCCTTCCAAGTCAGCTGCGCTCCATCCATTTGCAACACCGAGCAGGGTTTAACAAGGATCCATCGATCAGACGTATGGGGATTGGGCGGGAGCTCTTTGGAAGGCGTAAAGATGGGAGCGAGGTACCCGTAGAAATTGGTCTTACGTCGATGCGGTCAGGGGAGCGGCTCTATGTGATGGCCGGAATTGTCGATATTACCGGCCTCATTACCGACCGCACACAGGCGGCGTCTTTACAACGTTCAAATCAAGACCTCGAACAATTTGCTTATGTGGCTTCGCATGACCTACAAGCCCCTTTGCGCCATATCGACTCTTTTGTCCAATTGCTCGCAGAGAAATATGCAGCGATACAAGATGAGGAAACAGCTAAATGGATAAAATACATCGTTGATGGGACGACTCAGATGAGGGAGCTGATCAACGCTCTGTTGAGCTTCTCGCATGTAACAAAGGCTCATTCAAGCCTTGAATTGGTCGATCTCAATGAGATCTTTGATGGGATCAAAGATCAACTTGCGGATAAGATCGAGCAATACCAAGGAAGTGTTGAATCTGAACCCCTACCAACCTTGCTTGTCCACCGTGTGTTGATCAGGCAGCTCTTGAGCAATTTGATCGAAAATAGTTTGAAATTTCATAAGCCGGGGGAACCTCCACTCATTCAGATTTCGGCAGTAAAAAACAATGAGACCTGGGAAATCATGGTTACTGACAACGGCATTGGAATTGATCCAAAATACTACAACAAACTCTTCACCATTTTTCAACGGCTCCAGCCGCAAGTTAGTGTAGCAGGGACGGGTATTGGGCTCGCCATTTGCAAACGCATTGTCGAGCTGCACGAAGGGCATATTTGGGTAGAATCGCAGAAGGGAGAGGGTGCTACCTTTCATTTTACAATAAAAGATACAACACAAGGAGAAAAAAATGATACAACCCCGTCTTGTCCTCGTCATGGCTGATGATAGCGACCCTGATGTTGCACTCTTTCGTATTGCGCTAAAAAAGAGCGACCTATCCGCTGTACTTTTTATAGTCAAAGATGGAGAGGAGCTCCTTCTATTCCTGAAAAAGGAGCCCCCTTTTGAGACTGCTTTAACACCCAATCTCATCTTCCTTGATATTGCGATGCCCAACATGAATGGTATTGAGGCGCTCAAACAGATTAAGCAGGATCGTTCTTTGGCTATTATTCCAGTCGTAATGCTCACAAATTCTAACCGGGAGGAGGATGTTCTGTCGAGCTATGAGTATCATGCTAATTCTTACATTGTGAAGCCCGGTTCGGTGGATATCTATAAAGAAGTTATCGATTCCATCAGTGAATATTGGTTTTCCACTGCCCGTCTCCCTGGTAAGTTAGAGTAGACATCTTGCGTAAAGTCCCAACTTGCCTTTGCCAGAAAATCTTCTGATTGAGGCTTTTATAATATGGGTAAGGGCAAGTTGAGACTTTACGCAAGAGGTGTATGTCGCATGATGGGGAAGTAGATTACATCGCGGATGGATGCGGCATTGGTAAAAAGCATGGCTAGGCGATCTAGTCCAATGCCAATGCCAGCTGCTGGTGGCATTCCTTGACAAATTGCTTCGATAAATTCTTCATCAAGCGGGTGAGCTTCTTCATCACCAGCATCTCGTTTGGCGCCCTGTTCTTCAAGAAGGGCTCTTTGGATGATAGGATCATTGAGCTCTGTATAAGCATTACAAAGTTCTCGTCCAAGAAAGTAGCTTTCAAAGCGTTCTACAAAGCCATCTTCCCGTTGTTTTGGGTCGCGGTGTGGTTTACAAAGAGGCGTTGTTTCAATAGGGTGGTCTGTAATGTGATGAGGTTGGATCAATTTATTTGAGACAAATTCATCAAAAAGAAGGGCGATCAATCCTCCACGGCTACTATTGGCAATAAAGGTGTGATCAACTCCCGTCCTCTCCATGAGGATGCGATGCATATCAACATCAGTTAGGTTATTCACATCATAGCCAGCAAATTGCTGGATACTTTCGACCATGGTGAGTCGTTTCCAAGGAGAGGAGAGGTCGACCACAATATCCTCATAGGGAATTTTTGTGGAGCCAAGTAGTTCGATGGAGATACGTTCAATCAGTTTTTCAACAAACTTCATCATGTCGTTATAGTCCCAGTAAGCGGCATACGCTTCGAGCATGGTGAATTCTGGATTGTGTGTTCGATCGATTCCTTCGTTGCGGAAGACTTTCCCAATTTCATAGATGCGCTCAACTCCACCGATGAGGATTTTTTTGAGAGGAATTTCTAAAGAGATACGCAGAAAGACATCTTGGTCGATCGCATTGATATGGGTGTGAAAGGGTCTAGCTTCCGCTCCGCCATAGATATGTTGAAGGGTAGGTGTTTCAACTTCCAAAAATTTGTGTTCGGCAAGGAAGCAGCGCATCACTTGCATCATATGGCTGCGGGTGAGGAAAGTTTTATAGACATCATCATGGGAGATAAGGTCGAGCCACCGCTTTCTATAGCGCACTTCTTTGTCTGTCAAACCACTATGTTTTTCCGGTAGAGGGAGAAGTGTTTTGCACAGAAGGGTGAGTTTCTTAACATAGATAGTGATCTCTCCTTTTTGTGTGCGGAAGAGGTGACCGGTTACTCCAATGAGGTCGCCAAGGTCGAGTTTTTTTTCGATGAATTTAATAGGAGTGATCTCTGCATCTTCAGCAAGCCCTTCTACTTTTGTAAGGTCACGGTTGAACATGAGCTGGATCTTTTCATTCCCCTCGCGAACATGAGCAAAAGCATTTTTTCCCATGGCACGGAAGAGAATAAGGCGGCCAGCTAATGTAACCTCTTGTGTCTCTGCAATCTGTGCTGCTTCACTATCCCCAAGATCTTTTTTTTCATATGTTTTTTGGATTTCACTTGCAGAGTGGGTGGGAGAGAATTTGTGAGGGTAGGCATTTATCCCAAGATCGGTAATCTCAGTTAATTTTTGCAACCTGTTTTTATATTCCTCACTCTCATGGTAAGCTGGCTTCATTGAGGGTTCTCCTTTGTGCCCTTAAGTGGTGGTCCACTGCGGTGTTGGTCGATCCAAAGATAGGGGTAGAGGCACAGAAGTGTTGTGATCAAGCCTATAGCAATGGCGACGATAAAAAAAATTTTTGTATGAGATGTCGAACTCATCGGTGAGATCTTAGAAGAAAGTGGAAATAGAATCAATATCGACATGGATCTTTACTTGCGTTGGAGGGGGGACTTTGCGAATTGCAGTAAGTATTTTTTGAATTGATCCGCGGATGAGGAATTGGTAGCGGTAATTATCTCGAATTTTTGCATGGCCAGAAGGAACTAGGGGGTGGACTGTACATCCCTGCAGGATGGACGTTAAGTGAGTGCGAAATTGTGTTCCAATCTGTTCGGTTAAGGGTGCATCAGGACTTGAGAAGGTGAGTTTGACCATGTGGGTATAGGGTGGGAATCCAAATGCTTCACGCACAGGCATCTCTTGATTGTAGAATTCGATGTAGTTTTGTTTTGCAGCAAGTTTGATGGTGCTATTTTCTGGCATTTGCGATTGGATCACAACTTCTCCAGCTAGTTCACCTCGTCCTGCTCTTCCTGCTACTTGGGTGATGAGTTGGAAGGTTTGTTCTGAAGCACGAAAATCTGGAATGTTCAAAGCGCTATCACTATTGAGAACAGCAACGAGAGTAACAGAGGGAAAGTGGAGCCCTTTGGCAATCATCTGCGTCCCAATCATCACATCTGCTTTACCAGTGCGAAATTGACGGAAAAAACGATCATGGCTTCCTTTATGCCGCGTTGTATCTCCATCCACGCGCAAAGTGCGTACATCTGGAAGCACCGCATGCAAAGCACGCTCAACTTGTTCTGTTCCAACCCCTTTATAGTTGAAGTCTTCATGACTATGGCAAGATGGGCACTCTCTTGGGGGTGGGCAGAGGCGATAGTCGCAAAGGTGGCAAGCTAGCGTTTTATTTCCAAGATGAAAGGTGAGGGCAAGATCGCAGTGGGGACATTTAAAGATGTGTCCGCAAAGGCAGCGCATGCTACTGTGGTAGCCTCGTCTATTAAGAAAAAGAATGGTTTGTTCACCAAGCTCAATGCGTTTTTTTATTTTTCCAATAAGGAGGTCAGAAAAGGAGACATATCCTTTCGCACGTTCAAACTCTTGTTTCATATCAACAATTGTCACAGAGGGCATTTTTGCTTTTGTTGCACGCGATTGAAGTGTTGAAAGATGATATTTTCCAATTTGTGCATTGTAGTAGCTTTCAAGGCTTGGGGTGGCGCTCCCTAAAATGACTACACCATTGACAAGCTTGCCTCGCAAGACGGCCATATCGCGTGCATGGTAGGTGGGACGCTCATCTTGTTGTTTATAGGCAGCATCATGTTCTTCATCTACAATGATAAGGCCAAGGTTTGGTACCGGAGAGAAAAGAGCAGAGCGTGCTCCAATGACAATTTTTGCCTCTCCCCTACAAATGCGGTACCACTCATCTCGTTTTTGACCAGCTGATAGGCGGTGGTGTAAAATAGCAATCTTTGTCTCAAATCGGGAGCGAAAGTGTTCAATGGTTTGAGCAGTGAGGGAAATTTCAGGCACAAGCATGATCACTCCCATCTGATCTTTAAGAGCAAGTTCGATGGATTGGAGGTAGACCTCAGTTTTTCCACTTCCTGTCACTCCATGGATCAAATGTGTTTCAAAGCGCTTTGCCTCTACTGCCTCTTTGATTTTATCAAGCGTTGCTTGTTGCTCTTTATTGAGTTTTTTGGCATCCGTTCTAAAATAGTTGGCGCCAACTAAAGGGGAGCGGTCAATCACCACTTTTTCTAGTTTCAAAAACCCTTGCTTAACAAGTGAGTCGATAGGACTTTTAGAGACTCCACTTTTTTCAATCAGTTCAGTCAAAAGGAGAGTAGATTTTTGCTCGAGCATGATATCTAGAACTTGGGCTTGTGCAGGGTGGGGGGCACGCAGCTGCATGCAGATGGAACGCAACTTTTCATGTGAAAGTGTGCGGGAAACAACATATTGCTCTTTATGTGCCAATTCATTGCGAATCGATGGGGGAAACATGAGCTTGAGAATGTGACGCAAGGGTGTTAAGTAGTAGCTTTGCATCCAATGAGCAAGTTCTAAAAGATCTGCGGAAAGAAAAGCATCGTCAATCAATTTGTTAATTGGAAGAGTGGATTTATAGTTTGGTTTGTCACGAATTTCAAGAATCATCCCTCCGCGCTCATGTCCTTTAAGAGGAACATTGACACGCATGCCAACACTTGCCTTTTCGACATAGGCATCTGGAATGCCATAGTCAAGTGGCTTGTCAATGCCAACATCTAAGAGGACAGAGGCATACGCTTTAAACTTTCCCATAGCTCCCGTTTTTTCTTTTCATCATTGAGGTAAACTTCAATCTTCTCAAGTGGAAAGAGGAAAGCTGAAGGTGTATGCGGCAAGGGGTTTGGAAGTAGGTTGTGCAAAAAAGGGGTAGAAATAATCTGGTCGATTGGGAGCAACAAAAATTGAAAGAAAGGATTTGCAAACAGCTCTTTCCATCCTATCTGCTCAATCTCTGCAAGGGAGATAAGCGATGTCGTTGCAACAGATTTAGTTAGAGCCTCACACACTTTTTTAAGAAAGGGGTGGACATCAAGACAAAGAAGAGGTGTGAGAGGTTTGGCCATTTTAAACTGTGATTGCGCCCAAGCGTACATTGGATCGGTCACATTAGGAGCTTTCTCTTCCGGTAGGGATCGTATTTCGGGTTTTGGTTGTGGTGGCTCATACTCCTGCGTTTTAACAAGAATGGGGGCTATGGCAAACGGGTGCATAGCATCTTCAATCCAATGACGAATCTCTTTGGCTAATTCACAACTCATTGCGCTGAATACGGTTGAAGTTTTTTTGGATGAAAGGGAGAAGGTGGCTATATCCCTTTTCAGAGTAGCTCTTCGTTAGAAATTGGGAAGCTTCCACAAGTCCATTGGAGAAAAGAGAGAGATAAATTTTAGCAATCGTCCCTTTTCCAAGCAGAGCATCAAATGCTTCTTGTTTGCGAAGAAGGAAGAGAAGTATATGAACATTTTTTCCATATGTATCGACATGTTCAAGAAAAAGAGCTGTGGCTGCTAAAATGTGAGCTTTTAATTTAACAAAAGAGTCTTGGAGCGAATTTTCTTTAAGAGTCAAAGCAAACTCACACTCTTTAGTGGCTAACAGTGCATCATTGAGAACTTGAGCAACTTTCAAAAGAGGAGGAGGGTGTCTTTGATCACCGATAATCAATGAGTAGTAATAGTTTAATTTTCTCAAATGTCCAATCGATGTACCCCACGCACATGTTGCTCGCCAATCAAGTTGTTGATCATTTGTATCTCCAACTAAATTTGCAAATAAATGGTGTGTTGGAGCTTCTTGTAGAAGAGTTGCGATTATAAGGCACTTATTTAGAATATGTTGAAAGAGGATTGCTTCGCTAGCTCTATTCAGAAAATTTACATGTTGTTTTTGCATGGATCAAGTCTACCAAAACTGCATGATTTTTTGCCAAAAAAGGCTCCTTCCAGTAATAATAATTGAGCAAGTGTTCATAAGGTCTTCCTAAAATTAAGTGAGCAACATAAAGCGCCTCGACACTTGCCAGCCCATTTTCTTGATCTTGTCGTCTTGGATAAGCAGTTTGTAGCGAGCGAGGGAGGCTACGGCCATGTGTAGGTAGAGATAAGACTTGTTCCATCTTAGCAGCTAGGCGCCATGTAGCATCAATCAGTAAGAGCCTATAGTTGCAATCTGCAAATGAAAGCGTTGGAGCATCAACTTTTAAATGGAGATATCCTTCAAAAGAAATTTGATCAGTTGGATAACTCTTAAAAATGAGACTTGAATCTCTTTCTAAGTGACGGAGACTACACTTTTTAAGATTTTCCTTTTTGTGGCGAATAATTAGTGTTTTCATAAAAAGTGTTGTGGAAAAAGAAAGTCTAATCCATATAACTATATAATATAAAGCACTACCGAGGAGCAAAATGAAACTTTTACTTTCTTTATTTACTGTATTTATGATAACAGGAACTTTGCTTGCTGACGAGCAGGGAAGTGGCGAGGGACTAAAGTGGTATACAAATTATCAACAAGCGGCTGAAGTCGCTCAAAAAGATAGAAAGCCGATGATTCTTTTCTTCACAGGCTCTGACTGGTGTGGATGGTGCAAAAAGCTGGATAAAGAGGTTTTCGCCACTCCAGAATTTGCACAAATGGCTGGCAATAAATTTGTTTACGTCATGCTTGATTTCCCGATGAATCAACAACAATCAGAAGATATCAAGCAACAAAACGCACAACTTAAGCAGCGCTATGGTGTAACAGGTTATCCAACAGTTGTGATCTTAGATCAGTCTGGAGGTTTCCTAGCTGAAACGGGTTATCGTTCAGGTGGTGGAGCAGCTTACGCCAAATATCTTAGTGAATTTTTCAATAGCTAACTCAAGGACATGGCATGTCTCGACTCACTCTTACTCTACTTCTGTTTACACTTCCTTGCTTAGGATCTTTTCAAACAGATTATTTAAAGGCATTGGAGATGGGTCAAGAGAAAGAGCTCCCAATTTTGATGTTTTTCAATGGATCAGATTGGTCGGGACTTGCCATGAAAATGAAAAATGAAATTTTCAGTTCTTCTGAATTTGAAGAGGAGATAGCTGATCAACTCATCTGTGTTGAAGTTGATTTTCCTCGGCATCACAAGCTTTCAGATCAAGCAACAATGCAAAATCAGCGCCTTCTTGAGGAATATGGCATTTCGCAATTTCCAACTCTTGTCCTTATCGATCCGACAAAAAGAGAGATTGCACGTATGGGTTACATGCCTGAGGGTGCTAAGCAATTAGCGAACGACTTTCTCAATCTTTTAAGTCTGGATCGCGATCTACATGTCCTTGCAGATAAGATTGAAACATTGACAAGTGAGGAGTTAATACGTGGTTATAAGACTGCTGTCGAATTGCAGCAAAATAAGGAGATTGCAAACTTTCTGGAAGTAGGTGCTCGCAGCATTGAGCCAGCTTTTTTCTTAGTTGAGCAATATCGCATGCTGATTGAAGGGGATAAAGCTAATACAGCCGAAGCTGAAGCAATTCGCGATCGCCTTTTTAAGGCAGATCCTAACAACGAGCTTGGGCATCTGTTTACGATTGCGCTTCTTGATTTTCAAGCACGCTCTAGCTTAGAAAAACGTTTACTACCAGAAGAGGTGATCAAGCCTCTTGAAGAGTACCTCGCCTCTTTTGGGGACCAAGATAAAGAGAATATCTGGCAGATTGAAATGATGATAGCTCAAGTCTTCTTAGAACAAGATGAGTGGCGTTTAGCTCTTGAGCATGCACAAACAGCCTATAATAGTGCACCAATTGAGCGTCAATCCGAGATGGAACACTCTCTTAGATACATCAAAGATCAAGCGAATCAAACTGCAAGTATTATAGTCGATTAAATACGGATTTAATCGACTA
>CAMAUB010000029.1 GCA_945861315.1 Chlamydia trachomatis | reverse complement strand
GGATCGATGTAAGTCATCTTACAAGACAAGTTATGGAATCTTATCCAGATATACTTATTGAGATTCCTGCTTTTGATGCATTAATCAAGGGAGACTTGGCTTTTATGACGCAGTGGGCGCCAGTAGAAGATCGGTTCCAAGAACAACTTGAAAGCGTGCCAGAAGAAGACGTTACTAGTGAAGAGTATTTAACTCGTACTACGCAGATTCAAGAAGCACGTAATCGAGAATGGAAAATGGCAGCGACTCGATGGTTAGTTAACCCAGCAGCTCCCGCAACAATAGATTCATAAACTCAGCAGGTTATTATCATTTCCCCAACACTATCATAGAAGAGTTTCCCTTTTTCTGTGAGACGCACTCTATTTTCATGGTGTTCACAAAATCCTTCTTTGATAAGTGGATCAAGTAGCGTAGATGGTTTCACTCCACGCATAAGACGCAGTTCTATGGCAAGACGCTCTCGCTCCTGTTCCTCCTTTGGAAGAGTTTCGGTGAAATCAACAGGATCTTCTGCTGCATTCAGTGCACGGGCATAGCGATTGAGATTGGAAATGTTTCTAAATCGTGCACCATTCCAGTAGCTGAAAGCTGAGGGGCCGTAGCCTAGAAAAGGTCTTCCGGTCCAGTAGCCAATATTGTGTTTGGATTCGTAGCCCGGATGGGCGAAGGCTGAGATCTCGTAGCGCTTGAAGTTGTGCGCTTCTAGGTGAGAGATGGCGAGCTCAAGCATTTGTAAGGAGAGCTCTTGGGTGGGTTGAGTGGGTGGGTTTTTGCCAAATGAGGTGTGGGGTTCAATGGTTAGATTGTAGAGGGAGAGATGGCGGATTGGAAGGGAGGTTGCTTTTATCAGACTCTGCTGCCAGCTTTCTAATGTTTGCAATGGGAGGTCATACATTAGGTCAATGGAGATATTCTCAATACCTGATGCCAGAGTGTTTTCGATAGCGCTTTCTGCAGTTGTGGCTGTATGTGATCGTGTAAGTCTTATAAGTTGTTTGTTATCAAAACTTTGAACTCCAAGACTGACGCGATTGATACCTGTATTAGCATACTCTTGCATGAGGCTTTTGGTGAGGTGCTCGGGATTAGCTTCAAGAGTGATTTCGCAAGTCGAGGGGTTGTAGTTGAGTAATGAGAGGATTTCTGAAATTTTATCAGACCCAAGTAGAGACGGCGTTCCTCCTCCAAAATAAATGGAAACGGGATCTGAAGGGGGAGGACGAAATATAAATTCTTGTTTTAGGGCAGAAAGGTAGAGCTGCTTATACCGTTCTTGATCTGGAATAACATAAAAGTTGCAATAGGCGCATTTCTTTGTGCAAAATGGAACATGGATGTAGATGGAACTACCAGTCTGTGGCATCTGGATCTATAATTCCGCCACGTCTCCATCTATTTTTATCGCTAAATGGATCCTCTTCCTCATCTTCCTCTTCTTCCTTATCCTCACCACTACCACCACCACTTACATCAGTTGTTTCTGTATCTGTGTTGTCGACCTCTAGATCAAAGGTGGTGTTGTCAGACGACTCGCTTAACTCAACATCTGACATAGATGGAGTGTCTGGATAGACGGTTTTAGAAGGGCTGCGTCTTGGAGCTGTGTATTCTTCAAGCTCCCCATTCTCTTTAAGAAATTGTAGACGCTCTTTTTCTTCCACAATTCTATCTTTAAGAGAGAGTATCTCCTCTTCATGACGAGACAATTCTTTTTTTGGAACAAGACCTAGCTTCATCCATTGCTCTAGATCTCCCAACTCGGATTCTAATTTTTTTAGTCGTTCACTTTTCATGGCATTCCTAATATTAAAGAGGGTGAAGGTGTATCTCTTTTGCTGTTTTTTTGCAACGATGCAATTTTTTTGTAAAGATATTTTTTTTAAATAGAGTTGTTTCGAAACTCAACTCAGCAGTTACGAAAATTTAACGCAAAGAGGTGCAAGACGCGAAGATGCGGAGAAAATTTAACGCAAAGACGCGCAAGCCGCCAAGACGCAAAGATTTTTATAGATCATTGATGACTCTTTTTCATTTTCAATTTCCTTTGCGTCTTGGCGGCTTACGTGTCTTTGCGTTGATATAGTCGATTAAATCCAGAATGATAATTTTGACGCGGTGAAAATTATCAACCCGGATTTAATCGACTATAGAGGCAATTGCAAAACTCGAGCTAAGTTGCTCAAAACCAGCCAGATAAATTTTTTCGTAAAAATACACAAGTGCTTATGGTTAAGGACTTAGCTCGAGTTTTGCAATTGCCTCTATATCTGTTCAAAACAAAGCTTGTGCAAATAAAGAGTATCTCTGCGGCTACATAGCTGTAGTAGATCCACTCTCCGCCCCCTCCAAATCCGTAGCTATGCAGGCCCGTTCCTAGGATATAGTTCACTCCATACCATGTAAATGAGATGGCTATGAGTCCTAAAATTGAGCCAATAGCAAGTCCACGCTCTTTGATTTTTCGAAATTTATAGGCGTGTAAAAAAGCAAGATAGACAAAGGCTGAAATAAAGGCCCAAGACTCTTTGGGGTCCCAATCCCAAAAGCGGCCCCAGCTTTGTGCTGCCCACACACCTCCTAAAATTGTTCCAACAATGAGTAGTGCTGTTCCAATATAGAGTGTTTGAAGAAGGGGGGCAAAGTAGCGCTGATTGATCAAATAGATGTGTCCTAGCACTCCAGCAAAGATGAAGACACCATAACTTCCAACGATGAGCATCACGTGTATTATGAGCCAATAGGATGAATCAAGGACGGCTTGAACAGTTTCAAAGGTTTGGTGGGGGGGGAGGAAAAGCAGAAGGCAGGTTGCAGATAGAGAGCCGGCAAAAAGGGTGGTGCGTCTTTTTCCACAGATAAGGGCGGTGAGTGCTGCAATCCACGGAACATAGAGAATTGTTTCCATCATGTTGCTAACTGGGGGACGTCCTAAAATATAGCTTCTACCAAGCAGAAGAGCTGTGTGCATAGCAAAGGCAATAAAAAACAAAGAGCGTCTTCGAAAGATGGTTGCAATAAGGTAGAGGGCAAAAAGAATTGGTAGTAGCGGTGCTTTTGTAAAAAAATATTCGATTTTGAGCTTGCGTAAGGTGGGATATTTAAGTGTTTTTGAAGCACTACTCACTAGAGGTTTTCCCTCTAAAGAACGATAGCCTTCTTCAAGAGCTGAGAAATCTCCTGCTTTGATGCGCCCAAAGATATCATTATTATAAAGTGTGTGATTTTCATCACGCAGTTCTTCTAAGGTAATCCATCCACTCTCTGTTGGTACAATGTGCGCTGTCTTAAACTCCTTTGTGAGTGGAGCTATACGTCCATGTTCTAAAGTTGGGATCAAGGCAAGTAGTAGGCAGAGAAAATTAAACATAAAGTTTCTTGAGGTAAAGAAGGAGCATTCCTAAGGTTAAAATAATGGCTCCAGGGTAGGTTAAAATATAACGGCCTGGGTTGCGGTTGACGACGATTTGTGCCGCTTTTGCGTAAGGTCTATGGGAGAGGCTGGCCATATAGAAGCGATATCCCTTTTTTGTTTGGTGAACGCGATTCATACTAATGGTTTTTTCTTCTCCATCGATCCAAAGGTCTGACTCATAACTAAAAGGTTGAGTACTGTCTGGGTAGTTGATTTGTCTAGCTTCTCTTAAGCGGATGTGAGAGGGCATCGACTTTATCATGGGTGCAAAGCGCAAAAGATAGTTATTAAAGGCAGGCCATTTAAGCCCTTCCGCTTGCTTGTCATAGGTGAGTTGTATGATCTCTGATTGAGTTGGTGTGGAGATGAGTAGGGAGATCTGTGCAATCGCATCTTCTTTTTTACGGGGCATGGGCTTTTGTTGGATAGATCGCATAAGCGGGCTTAAAAGATCGATATCTGGAAAATTAGGAGGTAGCTGCGCGGCATATCCATATCCACTGTAGCCCCGATCAAAGACGACAAGTAGATTGTCATCAAGTTTTTGCTCAAAGAGTTTGTTCTCGTGGCTTTTAGCAAGAATGAAGATTTCGTCCTTTTTATTTTGGACAATGGCAATGCTTGAAGCTGAGAGTTTTTTGGCCACTGATTCAAGAGAGTCTGTCTTAAGGGCGGTTAAAGTATAGTCAGAGGTTTTTAATGAGATTGGCAGAGGCCCCCCACTCCATGTATGCACTGGTAGGGGAGGAAATCCAAACAAGTGCGCTTCATTATTGTGGATCCACCCTTCAAATTTCTCTTCTACATTCTCTTTCCATTCAACCACAGAAATGGAGAGTTCATCTGAAGGGGAGGGGGTTGGGCCAAGCTTTTTAGGTCGAAGGGGAATAGCCATAATTCCAACAGGTGTTTCAACATGAAGTGCATAGCTATTTGCTAAGAGGATTTTATTGCTTCCGGTTCCCTCTAGAAGGAAGATTGTCCCTTGAGCGCCAAAATATCCATTGAGCAGGGCTCCTCCAAAGAGCATGAGTAATCCAATGTGAGTGATAATGAATGGAATATGTTTTATTTTGAAGGGGTAGCGTAAAAGTGTTGAGATGAAAATATTGATAAAGTAGCACCAAAGAATAAGCAAAAATACGGGATTGGAATAGATAAAGTGGGCTGCAAAAAGATGGGAATCACTCCAAGCTTCTAAAAATGTGCCGACAATTACAAAAAGAAGCGTTGTTACAATGAGCGTAATAGCAAAGTAGACGCTTCCTAAAAATCTATAGAGCTTCATGGAATTTCTTCGATCAGTTCAATGCTATGTGCAAACTGCAGAAGGTTGGCGCGGTGCTCTTTTATTAGGGAAGCTTCGCCGCTCACTTTGATGGTAAAATCTGCACTCATTTGCTCATAGTAGAGTTTTTCTGAGGTTGTGTACGCTGCAAAAGCTAGGCGTTGAACAAGTTCTGGGTCTAGCTGAAAAGCCCAAGCAAGTGTTTTATTTTCGTCTTTATCTCCTTCAAGAAAGAGGCCTGAAAACCCACCATGTCCATGCGATTTAATGGTTGATGAAGCGAGTTGCCCGCTAAAGCGATCGATTTGTGCTTTTGGCGGGATGTGCATGGAGGGGAAGGTGTGAACGGTGAGTCTGATCTTGTCTCCAATGATGAAAGTTGCATTTGCAATTTTAGTATCTGTGAATGATTTAGGTGTGTCAAGTCTAACCCAATCCTTTGGAACTTTGGCTCGGTAGACCGGGCGAATAATACCTACAATTTCTTCTCGACCTGGGATAGTTTCCCAGGTGAATGGAGTGGCTTTATTAGGACACTTTGTACAGCTGACGACTGTCAATAACAAAAGAATCCATTTCATTGGTACGTTTCCTGCTTATTTATTTGAGGAACAATATAACGAAGGTTGAGGCCCTTGTCACACTCTTTCTCTTATATGCAACTTGCAAATGTCAAAACTCTTGAAAGATTGCATGAGCAATTTAAGGCTGACCCAAACAGCGTTGATGCCTCATGGAGGTATTTCTTTGAAGGTGTGGAGTTTGGAGGATTTGAAAGTAGCAAGGCTTTAGATGTACGATCTTTTGATTTAATCGATATGTATCGCCGTTATGGACATCTTAAGGCTGATATCAATCCCATAGCTCTTATGCCCATAGCAAGCCCTGCTGAATTAAATCTTGCCCGCGCTTCTTTAAACGCTTCAGATTTACAAAAAAGCTTTCCAACATTTGGCATTCTCCCTCAAAAAGAGGCTCCTTTAGAAAAAATAATTCAGCGTCTTGAACAAATCTACTGTGGGACAATTGGTTTTGAATACATGACGTGCCCCTATGAGCTCCAACATTTTATTCGTAAGAGGGTTGAGGTGATGCGTGCAACACTTTCAATTGATCAAAAGCAGACAATCTTGAAGCACTTGAATCGAGCCGAACTCTTTGAACTCTTCTTACATAAACGTTATGTGGGTCAGAAACGTTTTTCACTAGAAGGGGCAGAAACTTTGATTCCGATCATGAATGAGATTGTTGATTCAGGTAGTGAAGCGGGTGTGCGAGAGATTATTATTGGTATGGCTCACCGTGGCCGTCTCAATGTCTTAACAAATGTTCTTGGAAAGTCATATAGAATGGTTTTCTCTGAATTTGAAGACTTCTACGATCCAAAATGGATGGGTGGAGATGGAGATGTCAAGTACCACAAGGGGTTCTCTTCAACAGTTTCGGCTCGTGGCGCTCATCTTGTGCGATTAAGTGTGACAGCAAACCCAAGTCACCTCGAATCTGTTTGTCCAGTTGTTGAGGGGAGGGTGTTCGCAAAGCAGATTCAAAAAGAGGATGAGCAAAAAATTGAGACTCTTGCGGTTTTAGTCCATGGGGACGCTTCTCTTCCAGGGCAAGGAATTGTCTATGAAACTCTACAACTTTCTGGTTTAAAGGGATATGGAACAGGTGGAACAATTCATATCTGTATAGAAAACCAAATTGGTTTTACAACCACCTCTTCTGAGTATCGCTCTATGCGCTATTCAACAGATCTTGCCAACTCATTTGGCTATCCAGTCTTTCATGTGAATGCAGATGATCCAGAAGCGTCTGTTTTTGCTGCAAATTTAGCTCTTGAAATTCGACAAAAGTTTCATGTTGATGTCTTTATCAATATGGTTTGCTACAGAAAATATGGGCATAATGAGGGAGATGAACCGCTTTTTACTCAGCCTCTTCAGTATCAGTTGATTCAAAAAAAGAAGTCTGTGCGAGAATTATATCGCGATCATCTAATTGAGAAGGGAGCTCTTGTAACTGAGATGGCATTGCAGCTAGAGAAGGAATTTCAAAAAGAGCTCACTTTAGAAGTTGATGAGATGAGTCAAAAAAAAGAGAGATCAATTGAATCGGCTTTTGAAGATCGTTGGAAGCCCTTTCGTAAGGCAGATAAGGCGACTCTTTTTGACAGAGTACAGACCGCTGTTTGTGGCAAAACATTGAAAAAAATTGCCAAGAAATTTTCAACTATTCCAGAGGGTTTTGCAATTCATACCAAACTTCAAAAGTTAGTTGAAGAGCGTTTGAAGCGCATTGATGGAAAAATCGACTGGGCTCTTGCAGAACATCTAGCTTTTGCTTCTCTTCTTTTAGAGGGAGTTGCTGTGCGCTTATCTGGACAAGATAGTCAAAGAGGCACTTTCACTCAAAGACATGCTGTATGGGTGGATCAAGAGAGGGGAGCTAGCTATTACCCTTTATCAAACCTATCAAAGGGGCAGGCACGCTTTGATGTTTATAACTCACCTCTTTCAGAGTTTGCAGTGCTCGGATTTGAATTTGGCTATAGCTTGGCAGCTCCTTATTCGCTTGTATTGTGGGAGGCACAGTTTGGAGATTTTGCAAATGGGGCTCAGGTAATTATTGATCAATACCTAAGCGTTTCTGAACAAAAGTGGCGCCGTTTCTCTGGATTGGTGCTTTTGCTTCCACATGGATATGAGGGTCAGGGAGCAGAACACTCTTCTGCACGCATTGAGCGCTACTTACAATTGTGCGGAAATGGAAACATGCAAGTTGTCTACCCAACAACTCCAGCGCAATACTTTCATTTACTTCGAAGGCAGATTATTAGGGAGATTAGAATTCCTCTGATTGTTATGACGCCGAAGGGTTTGCTTAGACATCCTGAGTGTGTATCTAGCTTAGCTGATTTTGAGAGTGGAACATTTGAAGAGATTTTAGATGGAGGCGTTGGAAGTGAAGTGCGTTTGATTTTGTGCTCTGGGCGTATCTATTACGATCTGCTTGCAAAAAATCGAAAGGATACAGCTCTTGTGCGTATTGAACAGCTCTATCCGCTAGCTAAAGATCAACTCAAAGCACTTCTTAAGAAATACAATCAAGCAAAAGAGATTATTTGGGTGCAAGAAGAGCCTCAAAATATGGGAGCTTGGAATTATATCTACCCAATTCTCAAAAAAATGGGAATTGTGCATGTTCGCTACGTAGGTCGAAAAAGAGCAGCAGCCACAGCAACGGGCTCTCATGTGATGCATGATAAAGAGCAGAAACAACTCATTGAGCAGGCGTATGAAGAAGAACATTGAAATTCCACAAATGGGCGAGTCAATTTCTGAAGGAGTCATTGGCACTTTTCTAAAAGAAGAGGGAGCTTATGTTGAAGAGAATGATGAAATTATTGAGATTGAAACAGAAAAGGTGAATCAAGTTCTTTATGCTCCTGCATCTGGTGTCATTTCTTGGAGTGTCAAAGAGGGGGATGCATGTCCAATTGGCTCCGTAATTGGAAGTGTTGATACAGATCGATCGGCGGTAGAAAAAAAAGAGAGTGCCAAAAAACTAGAGCCTTCTAAAAAGGTAGAACCTTCTAAAGTAGGGATACGTAAGGGAGAGGTAGAATTTCTAGAAGATCTCAAAAAAAATCAAGAAGAACCTATTAAGGCAGAGTCTGTTGTTGAAAAGCGCATAGTAAAAAAAACAACAGGAGCTGAAACCAGAAGGCGGATGACAAAAATCAGACAAACAATTGCGCATCGCATGGTTGAGTCTCTGCACAATGCCGCTATGCTCACAACCTTCAATGAAGCTGATATGAGCACCATTATCTTTTTGCGCAAGAAATACAAAGAGAAGTTTCTTGAAAAGCATGGGGTCAAATTAGGTTTGATGTCGTTTTTCGTGAAGGCTGTTGTAGAAGCGTTGCGTGAATTTCCCGATTTCAACTCTTATATAGATGCAGATGAAATTGTGCAAAGAGGGGGCTATGATATTGGCATTGCTATTGGAACAGAGCGAGGCGTAATTGTGCCTGTTATTCGCAATGCTGATACGCTTTCTTTTGCTGAAATTGAGCAAGAAATTATCGCCTACGCTAAAAAAGCACGAGATGGCGGCCTTTCTATTGCAGATTTAGAAGGAGGAGGGTTTACAATCACCAATGGAGGGATCTATGGATCTCTTTTCTCTACGCCAATTATCAATCCTCCTCAAGTTGGAATTCTAGGCATGCACAAAATCATGGATCGTCCAATAGCAGAAGAGGGAGAGGTAGTTATTCGTCCTATGATGTATTTAGCACTCAGCTATGACCATCGTATTGTTGATGGCAAAGAGGCTGTTAGCTTTTTGGTGCACCTTAAAGAGCGGCTAGAAGATCCCTCAGGATTTTTGTTTGATGGATAACTATGATCTCATTGTCATTGGAGCTGGACCTGGTGGTTATGTTGCAGCTATTCGTGGAGCTCAAGTGGGCATGCATGTTGCTTGCATTGAAAAAGGTGAAAGTTTAGGCGGGACATGTCTTAATGTTGGGTGTATTCCTTCTAAAGCACTTTTGCATTCAAGCGAGTATTACCACAAAATTGCGGCTGAGGGAGAAGAGCATGGGATCTATGCAGAAAAACTCAGCGTTGATTTCAAGAAAATGGTGGCGCGGAAAAACCAGATCGTTAAATCACTCACCGATGGGATTGCCTACCTCTTTAAAAAGAATAAAATCGATTGGATTCGTGGAAGTGCTAAAGTTCTTTCGGATCAAAGTGTTTCTGTAGAGGATAGGAAATTTGGGTATAAACATCTTATTTTGGCAACAGGTTCGCTTCCAATTGAGCTTCCACATCTGCCATTTGATGGAAAAATTATTCTCAGCTCAACTGATGCCCTCTGTTTGCAAAAAATTCCCAAAAAAATGGTCTTAGTTGGGGCAGGGGTTATTGGTTTAGAACTAGGCTCTGTTTATTGTAGGCTTGGATGTGAAATTGAAGTGATCGAAATGCTTGATCGTGTTACCCCGACTTTTGATCAAGAGCTTTCAAAAGAGCTTTTAAAGATTTTTAAGAAACAAGGTTTCAAGTTTCGCTTTAAAACGAAAGTGGTTGATGCAAAGAAAAAAAAAGAGGGGATAGACCTTATCCTAGAGGGGGGAGAGATCCTTTCAACTCCTATGGTCCTTGTCGCTGTTGGACGTAAGCCCTATCATGAAGGATTAGGTCTTCAAGAGCTTGGTATGAAGATTAACAAACAAGGGCAAGTCGTTGTCGATGGCAATTTTCAAACATCTATCCCAAATATCTATGCCATTGGTGATCTTATAGAAGGAGCAATGCTTGCGCATAAAGCTTCTGAAGAGGGGATTGTGCTTGTGGACTATTTGGCAGGTAAGCCACGCTCTATCAACTATCTCACCATTCCGAGTGTGATGTATACTTGGCCTGAGGTGGCCTGTGTTGGCTTAACGCAAGAGCAAGCTGAAGAAGCCGGACTTAAGATTAAAGTTGGAAAAGCTTCGCTTAAATCAAACTCTAGAGCACGTTGCTCAGGTGACAATGATGGTATGATGAAAATCATTGCCGAAGCATCAACAGATCGTCTTCTTGGAATGCACCTAATTGGTCCCAATGTTTCTGAAATGATTGGCGAAGGAGTCATTGCTATAGAAAAGAAGATGAGCGTGGCTAATCTCGCTCATCTTCCACACTCTCATCCAACGATATCTGAAAGTTTAAAAGAGGCCGCATTGGCTCTTCATAATAAGTCTATTCATTTTTAGAAATCAACTTCTTGAACAGCTGAATGCCTCTCCCATTTAGGGCGTTGCGCTAATGGCGAATCCTGGCGCTCAAGTACTTTTCGCTCCTCAAATGACAAAGATTTTGCTACCTCAACAAGTCTTGTCAATTCCCCACGTGTTAATGGGTGACAATTGCGCATTTTTTCACCCCAATCACCCTCTCCACAATATATTGAGAGTGCATTTGCATCAATATTGTAATGTTCAACTAAAAATGTTGCGAACTGTTGACGTGCAAGTGAGTTTTCTGTGGCTATACGCTTTTTGCGAGATAGCTTACTGAAAAAACTGTCTTTGACATCTTTCAATGTGCCCTTGCAGTAGACCACTCTACGGTTATCTGTATTACCAGAGCAAAAACTAACGCCCTTAAAGCAGTCTGTACATGTAATTGTTACGCTTATCGGTGCAAGCATCGTAACCTCCTTGTTTACGGTTAGGAGAATTCTTCTCCCCGACGTCCCTATTCT